>DXBS01000140.1 GCA_019116405.1 Candidatus Gallimonas intestinigallinarum
ATGGTAAAATGGTGGTAGTTCATACAAGTCTCCTCTGGTGTAAATTTGGTTTCGCAACTTTATTATACCACAGATTTGTATGAACTCCTTTTTTTTCTCTCAACTGTTGCACTTAATAGTATAATTCACCATTCAAGTAAAAAAGGCAACCGTTTGGTTGCCTTTTACGATTTGATCAGTTTTGCGAGGAAGAAACCTTCGTAGCGTTCATCCGGGCAGACACAGATCGTTCCGTCCATTGCGGGAAGCTGCGGCACACCTGCGGGCGACGTGACGGGCACGACCTTTCCTTCAAACCGCTCAGCATGCCGCACGACTTCCTCATTCTCTTCTGGCAGGACAGAGCAGGTCGAATAGACGAGAGTCCCGCCTGATTTGAGCAGGCGCAGCGCCTTTTCGATGAGCTTTTTTTGCAGTTTGACGCATTTTGCGAGATACTCTTCCGAAAAGCGCACGCGGCTCCCCTCTCCGATCGTTCCCGTCCCGGTACAGGGCGCATCAAGTAAAATTTTATCGAATCGAAGAAATTCATTGAGTTGCAGAGCGTCCGTTTTGAGCGCGTTGACGCGGGTCGCACCCTGTTTTTCCAGGTTATATCTGAGGCGCTCAAACCTTCCCGCATCGCGTTCACACGCCGTGATGAGCGCTCTCCCATGCGAGAGTGCATACAGCTGCGTCGTCTTGCCGCCCGGCGCCGCAGTCATATCGAGGATATTCTCTCCCGCTTGCGGCGCAAGAAAGAGCGGCGGCAGCATGGAGGAAAGGCTCTGCAGATAGAGCGCGCCATCCGCATATTCGGGCATCCCCATGACGGCGTCCTCCCGCACGTCATGCAGCAAAAACGCGTCCGCATCGTATGCGATGCGCTCAAAAGAGATCCGGCGCTGCGTCAGCGTTCGGGCAAAATCTTCTGCAAACAGTTTTAGCCTGTTGACGCGCAGCGTGACAAAGCGCCGGACTTGCAATCCCGCTTCAATTTTAGCGGCGTGCTCGGGATAGACGGCTCGGATGCGCTGAAGAAGTGTTTCGGGAATCATATTCCGATTATATCACAAAAGCGGCGAAAATCCAACGTTTTGCATGAAAAAAGCCGCTCGAAGCGGCATTTCATCAATAGAAGGTTGCAAGTTCCTGTTCGGGCGGCGCGGCAGGCGTGACCCTCAATGCCTTCAGAACAGGTCCCTTCTGCCCGTAGACGGAGTGGTAGCGCACCTCGATGCGCGCTGTGACCTCCACCCAATCGCGCGTCTTGTACTGCCCCGTGACCTGCTCGCAGACCAGGCCGCTGTAGGCGATATCTGCCTCGCAGCACGTCATGATGTGCCGTCCGACGACGATCGTCCCTTTTTTCAGCGACTTATCGACGGCGACGAGCCCCTTGAAATGCACGGTCTTGCCGTTGTATTTGTCCATTTCTTCAACCAGGTCGCGATAAAAAAAGGCATAGTCCTTGTCCTCGATCGTGATAATCGGCGCATCGATATCATAGGGAAGCGGATCCTCGATCTCATCATATTCCGCTTTCCCGCCCAGATATTCATACACGATTCCCGGACGACGGGACATGGCGCGGATGATCTTATGAAATTCCTCCTTAGAGTATTCGCCTTTGAAGCGGTTAAACACCACCATGTCGGCATACTGCACCTTATCAAAGACGAGCTGGCGCATGTTCTTGTTGTAAGCAAGAAAGGTGGTTGCGTCGAAGAAGGTCATGACCTGCGCGATCGCCCAGCTCTCGGGCATCGCGTCAAAGAAGTCCTGCAGCATGCTCATGCCGTTGTATTCGACGACGACGCGCTCGGTCGAATATTTTTCGGCAAGTGCGGAGAGCTTTTGTTCAGTCATGTCCGCAGGCTCGAGGAACTCCACGGCATAGGACGGGTTGGCGAATTTGGAGTGGTCATACTCCTCCTCCCCCTCTTCTAAAACGAGGAGAAGGGTGCGCTCGCCCGAATCAAAGCGTTCATCTTCCAGCGTTTCCTGAATAAATTTTGTCTTGCCCGACTCCAGAAAGCCGAGAAAGAGATAGACGGGAACTTCCTGCATGGTGTTATCCTAAGAACAAATGATTGAGCGCGTCTTCCTTCAGATCGCAGCCGATGACGCAGAGCCTGCCTGTGACCATGGGCGAACCTGTGCGGATATCCGGCTCACCGGGGACATAGTCGAAGTAGATCCACTCCTCCCCGCCGTCCACAATGCCCTTGGCACGCAGAATCTGTCCGTATTCGCCCGATCCGAGCGCCTCGAGCGCGCGAGCCAGCTCCTCTTTTGTGAACTTCTTGCCCGTCTCCACGCCCCAGCTGGTGAACACTTCGTCGGCGTGGTGGTGATGAGCATGATCATGGCAGCAATGCCCGTGCTTGTGGTCGCAATGCGAGTGGTCAAGCCCGTCGTCCTCGTCGTGGTGCCCGTGATGACAATGCTCGCCATGGTGGTGCTCGTGCTCGTCATCGCCGTCATGACAGCAATGGCCGTGCTCATGATCGTGATTCTCGTCTTCGTCATCATCGTCATGGTCATGATCATGGTGTTCATGGCCGTGGTGGCAATGTTCGTGCTCATCGTCATGTCCGACTTCGGCAGCGAGCTTTTCCAGTTCCTCTTTCAGGGAATCCTTCTGCTCCATGGCGGCAAGGATATCCTTACCGTTGATCGCGTTCCAGTCGGTCGTTACAATGGTGACGTCGGCATGCTCGCGCAGGAGTTTGACCGCTTCCTCCACCTTTGCTTCGTCGGAGGTGTGCGAGAGCACGATGCAGCTTGCGTGCTCGACCTGATCGAGAAAAAACTCCCCGAAGTTTTTCAAATACATCTTGCACTTCTTGGCATCCACGACAGTGCAGAAGGCATTGAGCTGCGCGCCCTCGACGTCCGCCTGCTGAACGGCGCGGATGACGTCGGAGAGCTTGCCGACGCCCGAAGGCTCGATGACGATGCGATCGGGCGAATACTTTGCCGCGACCTCTTTTAATGCCTTGGCAAAGTCGCCGACCAACGTGCAGCAGATGCAGCCCGAATTCATCTCTGTAATGCGGATGCCCGCATCCTGCAAAAATCCGCCGTCCACGCCGATCTCGCCGAACTCATTTTCAATGAGCACGACCTGCTCGCCCTGATATACT
Organism: Candidatus Gallimonas intestinigallinarum; assembly: GCA_019116405.1. The sequence continues at coordinate 3,129 of DXBS01000140.1, forward strand.
TCTTTGATCAGCTTTTTGATGAGCGTCGTCTTGCCGGCGCCCAAAAATCCCGAAAAAATATCGATCTTGATCATATAATAACCTCGTTCCGATGTTTCGTTCTATTATATATACCCGAAACATCGGACATCAAAACGCCCAATTTCCGTCTTTGAAGATCGCGACGCGCTCGCCCTTTGCGGTGATGCCCGTGATCTGCATATCCTTGCAGCCGATCATGAAATCGACGTGGATCATGCTGTCATTGAGGCCGAGTTTTGCAAGTTCCTCCTGCGAGAGCTCCTCATATCCGCGCACGCAGTTGGCAAAGCCCTTGCCGAGCGCCAAGTGACAGCTTGCGTTCTCATCGAACAGCGTATTATAGTAGAGGATCCCGGCATTGTTGATGGGCGAATCGTCTGCAATCAGCGCGCATTCGCCGAGCATCGCCGCGCCCTCGTACATGGAGATCATCTTCTCTAAAAGTTCCTGGTTCTTCTTTGCCTTGACCTCGACAACCTTCCCCTTTTCAAAGCGGACGGAAAAGTCCTCGATGAGCTCACCCTGATAGGAGAGCGGCTTAGTCGAATAGACGATGCCCTCTGCGTCCCCCGCCTTGGGCGAGGTGAAGATCTCCTCCGAGGGGATATTGGGGTTGTAGTATCTGCCCTCGAGCGTCGTTTCCCCACCGCCGAGGAAGAGGCTTTCATTCATCAGTCCGACGCGGAAGTCGGTGCCGTTGCTTGCCTTATACTCCAGCGCGACAAGCCCGAGCTTGTTGAGATAATCGCAGCGGGAGGCAATGTTGTCGTTGTGGCGCGCCCATTCGCGTACGGGATCGGGGCCGTCTGCACGGGATGCCTTCAGAATGGCATCCCAAAGCGCCTCCACGGCGCGGTTGACCTGGAGATCGGGGAATACCTTCTTCGCCCACGCCTTCCCGGGGACGGCTGCGATGCACCACTGGTAGTGGTTGTCCATCGCGTCGCGATAGGGCTTGGAAACCTTGCTGCGCGCAATGCGGATGCGGGTCGCCTTGTCCTGATCGATGCCCGAGAGCCCATCGGGATCTTCGGAGAGCAGATAGAGCATGGCGGGCAGCTCCTTTGTATAGAGCTTGAGCCGCTCCACTTCCCAGCCCGCCGTCTCGGAGAGGACTTCTTCCTTTTCGTATTTGTACTTGAGTTTGGAAATGGGCTGATGCGCCCACTGGACCGTGACCTTGCCCGCGCCTGCACGATAGAGCTCTTCTACCACCCATTCGGTAAATTCCGGCTGATCAAGTTCGGGATAGACGATGACCCACTGCCCCTTTTTGGGATTGATGCCGACCTTGGCGAGCAGTTTTGCATAGCGCTTGAGCTGTAATTTATTCATAACAAATCCTCCGTTGGTTTCTGTCGGTTTCTACCTTACTATTATAGCCGTTTCCTAAAAAAAGTCAATGTTTTGCGAACAAAACAAACCTGCGGGCGTCCCCGCAGGCTCTTTCTTGGGTTATGGTAGATACAGGACGACCTTCCCCGTCTGTAAACTCTTTGGCACGTCGATGACGCGCTGATTGGAGGAGCCGCGGAACTTGAGGCGGATATCCTTGAGCTCTTCGACGAAACGCCCGTCCACAAGGACGTCAAAGAGAGAAATAAACTCCCGTGTTTCGGGCAGGCGTACCGCCTCCTCTTCGAGCGTGCCGTCAAAGTAGGTATAGCCGGTAAAGCACCAGATGTCCTTTTCGGGCAGACGTGCGCGCACCTTTTTGACGAAGGGGAGCAGCGCCCGCTGATTCTCCGGCTCCATCGGGTCGCCGCCGAGCAGCGTCAGCCCTGCAATATAGTAGGGCGAGAGCGCCGTGATGATCTCCTCTTCCACTTCCTCCGTGAATGGCTTGCCGTATCCAAAGTCCCATGCAATCTGATTAAAGCAGTTCTTGCAGTGCCGCCGGCAACCGGAAACGAAGAGGGAGACGCGAACCCCCTCTCCGTTTGCAATGTCCGTTTTTTTGATCTCTGCGTAATTCATATCAAAGATGCAGGACTCTGTCCTTGATCTCCTGCGTTCTGCCCTGATTCCAGAACTGCGTTCCGATATACCCGCAGGTGCGGCGCGCGACGTTCATCTTGTTCTGATCGCGGTTATGGCAGTGCGGGCACTCCCACAAAAGCTTGCCGTCCTCCTCCACGATCTGGATCTCCCCGTCATAGCCGCACACCTGGCAATAGTCGCTCTTGGTGTTGAGCTCCGCGTACATAATATTGTCGTAGATATACTGCATGACGGCTAGCACGGCGGGGATATTGTCCTGCATGTTGGGCACTTCCACATAGGAGATCGCGCCGCCGGGCGAGAGCTGTTGGAACTCGCTCTCGAACTTGAGCTTGGTGAACGCATCGATCTGCTCAGAGACGTGCACATGGTAGCTGTTCGTGATATAATTCTTGTCCGTCACGCCGGGAATGACGCCGAAGCGCTTCTGCAGGCACTTCGCAAACTTATATGTCGTGCTCTCTAAGGGCGTGCCGTACAGCGAGAAGTCGATATTCTCCTTCGCTTTCCACTCCTTGCACTTGTCGTTCATGTGCTGCATGACGGCGAGCGCGAAGGGTTTGGCTTCCTCGTCCGTATGGCTCTTGCCCGTCATATACTTGACGCACTCATACAGCCCCGCATAGCCCAGCGAGATGGTGGAATAGCCGCCGTAGAGAAGTTTGTCGATGGGCTCCCCCTTCTTCAGGCGCGCCAGGGCGCCGTACTGCCACAGGATGGGTGCAGCATCGGAGAGCGTGCCCTTGAGGCGGTTATGACGGTACATCAGCGCTCTGTAGCACAGCTCGAGGCGCTCATCGAAGATATCCCAGAACTTCTTCTCATCCCCCTTGGAGGAGAGCGCCACATCCACAAGGTTGATCGTGACGACGCCCTGGTTGAATCTGCCGTAATACTTTGGCTTGCCGTTCTCGTCAACATAAGGCGTCAGGAAACTGCGACAGCCCATGCAGGTATAGCAGTGCCCCTCGCCGTTCTTGTCCACCTTGTACTCAAGCATCTTCTTTTCGGAGATATAGTCGGGCACCATGCGCTTTGCCGTGCACCTTGCGGCAAGTTCGGTCAGATACCAGTACTTACTGCCCTTGCGGACGTTGTCCTCCTCCAGAACATAGATGAGCTTGGGGAACGCAGGCGTCACCCAGACGCCCGCCTCGTTCTTGACGCCGCGAATACGCTGGTTGAGCGTCTCTTCGATGATGAGCGCAAGATCGGCGCGCTCCTGCTCGCTGCGCGCCTCGCCAAGATACATGAACACCGTGACGAAGGGCGCCTGTCCGTTGGTCGTGAGCAGCGTGACCACCTGATACTGGATGGTCTGAATGCCCTTGGCGATCTCTGCCTTCAGGCGCTTTTCCGCAATCTTGGCAATAGCGCTTTCATCGGTGGTCCCCAGCTCTGCAAGCTCTGCCGCGACGTCTGCGCGGATCTTCTGACGGCTGACGTCCACGAAGGGCGCGAGATGCGTCAGAGAGATGCTCTGCCCGCCGTACTGATTGGAGGCGACCTGCGCGATGATCTGTGTTGCGATATTGCACGCCGTCGAGAAGGAATGCGGCTTCTCGATGAACGTGCCGGAGATGACCGTGCCGTTCTGCAGCATATCCTCGAGGTTGACGAGGTCGCAGTTGTGCATGTGCTGTGCGAAATAGTCTGCATCATGGAAATGAATGAGCCCCGCGTCATGCGCCTCGACGATATCGGGCGGCAGCAGGATGCGGCGCGTCAGGTCCTTGGAGACCTCGCCCGCCATATAGTCGCGCTGCACGGAGTTGACGGTAGGATTCTTGTTTGAATTTTCCTGCTTGACTTCCTCGTTGTTGCATTCGATGAGCGTGAGGATCTGCGCGTCCGTCGTGTTGGAACGCCTGACGAGCGCACGCGTATAACGGTAGGTGATATATTTTCTCGCGACCGCAAACGCCTTTTGATCCATGATCTGATTTTCGACAAAGTCCTGGATCTCCTCAACGTTGACTGCGCGGTTAAGATCGCCCGCCAGCCCCGCCACCTTGTTCGTGATGAGCGCAATCTGCTTCTCCGTCAGGCGGTTGGACTCACTGACTTCGTTGTTTGCCTTGCGGATGGCGTTTTCGATCTTTTCCAGATCGAAATCAACTTCCGTACCGTTTCTCTTGATGATCTTCATACTCTTCTGCCTTCCTCTTTTCCCCTTGTGATCGGTTGCGATCCCCAAAATGCGGGAACGCTTTTATCATACTACATCTTGTGCAATTTGTCAACCCCTCATGCCAATATTTTGGGAAAAAATTTCTGCCGACCACAATATCTTGTGGTCGGCAGATAAGATTGTTGATGATACGGTGTGAAACATCCGGCGCAGAAATTTCACGCTAACAGGCATGTTCTGTGCAACCGGAAAGCGGCCTGCGCCTACGCCTTTATTTCAGTTCCGTAACGCTGAGGCTCGCGTAGATCTCGTCGTACTTCGCCTTGGTGAAGGAGATGGTATTGAACGTCGTGACGGTCGCCGTCCCAGCGGCTACACCCGCGCGCAGGATATCAGGAAGGTCCGCGCCATCTTTGAGCATAGTTGCGGCAGCGGCGACCATAGCATCGCCCGCGCCGACCGTAGAATTGACGGCGACATTTATGCTCTTGCAGTAGTAGTTTTTCGTCCCGTTGGTAATGACTGCGCCGTCCTTCCCGAGGGATAAAAGCACGATCTTTGCGCCGCGGTCGAGGAGTTCATGACAGCCGGCGAGCATATCGTCCTTATCCTTGAACTCTCTGCCCAGCGTATCCTGCAGTTCCTCAAGATTGGGCTTGACGAGGTCTACGCCCGCTTCCAGCGCCGCAAACATCTTTGCCCCCTCAGTATCGACGATGCGCAGAGACTTCGGGTCCACGGTGCGGAAAATTTCACGGTAGTAGCTGTTGTCCACGCCGCGCGGCAGACCGCCGGAGACGACCGTTACGTCCGAACGGGAGGAAAAATTGCGGATCATGTGCAGAAGTTCGCCGAGCTTCTCGCTTGCGACCTGCCCACCCACGTCGTTGACCTCCGTCAGCATGGACTTCTTGTCGATAAACTTATAGTTCTCGCGCACCCTGCCACTGTTCCAGACGAATGCAAACGGAACGCCCTCCTTGTCCAGCGCACGCTCAAACATGGAGCCGTTCTCATTGTACATAAACCCTGTCGCGTACGCCTGACCGCCCAGCCTTGCAACGCCGATCGCAACATTGAGCGCCTTTCCGGCGAAGGACAGCGTCTTGTTTTTGACAATGTTTACCTTGCCGACGTTGAGCGAATCCAGCTCGATCGTGACATCCACGCACGGACTCATACAAACTGTTAGAATCATGGACAAATCCCCCTGCCTGCCGCTTACCTGATGGCAGCGTTATTGTACATTTTGAATACAGATATTATAATATGAATTTGTGGAAATTTCAAGAGCAAGCAGGAAAATTGTTGCAGAAAAATCGCTCTTTTTGTCTGCGGGTAAATCACATGGAGATCATCTGCAAGGTCTCATACAGTTCATAGTTGAACTTCTTTTTCATCGAGACCGCTTCAATGATGTCCATATCAATGATTTCGTTCTTGTGGATGCCGACGACACGGTTGCCGATGCCGTCCTTCAGAAGGCGCACGGCCTTGTTGCCAAACTGCGCCGCAAGCATTCTGTCCGCCATCGAGGGCGAGCCGCCGCGCTGGACGTGCCCGATGCAGGTGGAGCGCACGGAATAGGTCGTGACCTCCTGCAATTCGCGCGCAAACTTTTCTGCGCTCGTGACGCCCTCCGCAACGATAATGATATTGGAGTGCTTGCCGTTGGCGCGCGAGCGGTTGACGCGCATGACGATGTCGTCGAGATTATAGGAAATTTCAGGCACGACGATGATCTCCGCGCCCGAAGCGATCCCCGCATACAGCGCGACATCACCGCAATGTCTGCCCATGACCTCCACGACGGAGATGCGCTCGTGCGAGTTCATCGTGTCGCGCAGCTTGTTGATGATCTCAAGGCAGGTATTGACCGCCGTATCGAAGCCGAGCGTATAGTCGGTGTATTCCAGATCGTTATCGATGGTCCCGGGGATGCCGATGGTCGGAATGCCGTAGTCCTCCGTCAGGCACTTTGCCCCGCGGAAGGAACCATCGCCGCCGATGACGACGAGCCCTTCAATCCCGCGGCGCTCCAGCGTCGCGACGGCCTGTTTCTGCCCGTCCACCGTCAGCATCTCCAGACAGCGCGCGGTGCGCAGCTTGGTGCCGCCCCTTTGCACGATATCGGAGACGGAACGCATCTCCATGGGCATCATCTGATCTTCAATGAGTCCCGCATACCCGCGTTCGATGCCATACACTTCCATTCCGAAATAGATCGCCGTTCTGACGACTGCACGGATCGCCGCATTCATGCCGGGCGCATCACCGCCGCTCGTTAAAAGTCCGATTCGTTTCATCGACTTCCTCCATAATCCTGTTATTACGCACGGATACCATTATAGCAAATATTTTGCGAAAAGGGAACTTCTTTTTTAACTTTTTTCAGAAAACTTTTGCAATTATACGAGCTTGATGCATTCATCGGGCAAAAAGGAGCGAAGCTCCGCCATAAGCGCACGCGAAAGGTGCACCGAGAACTCAAAACGTTTGTCCGCATGCAAAATCTTTGTCCTGATATCCCCCTCGTAAGAGAGGATGGTTTCGATCATCTCTTCAAAGTCCGGCTCGGGAAGTTTTCTCGCGTCCAGCCAGAGGACCTGTTCCTGCAGCGCAGGTGCATCCTCGTGCTGTTTTTCTTCGGGCGTGACAAATTCGGTGAGGTTGTCCAGAATGATGCAGGGCAGTTTTTCGGACGGGATATCGATCCTGCCCGAGACGCGCACGACGGCGTCATGCTTTAGGTGGGACTTGATCTTGTCGTAGATGCGCGGGAAGGCGACGCATTCCACGCTGCCGTACAGGTCCTCGATCGTGATGAACGCCATGATGGTGCCGCTCTTTGTATTGATCTTGCGCACCGCAGCGACGATGCCGCCCATCGTGACTTTATCGTCGATTTTGATCTGATGATAGGTCCTGTCCCCCGTCTCCTCGTCCTCTTCGTAGTCCGCCAGCAGCCCCGTATGGAAATTGCAGTCGGTAAAGTGCGCGGCGTATGCGCCGAAGGGATGCCCGCTGACATACACGCCCAGCACCGATTTTTCGCGGGAGAGCTTTTCCGTCGTGTCCCATTCGGAGATATCGGGAAAGTTCGCCTTGGGCGCTTCCTCCTGAATGATATCGCCGAACAGCGACATCTGCGCGCTCATCTTCTGCTTGTCGATGGCGGCGAGGCGCTTCATCAGCTCTTCGTAGACCGCTTCGTACTGGCTGCGCCTCTTACCCATGGAATCAAATGCGCCGCCGAAGATGAGGCTCTCCACCATCTTCTTGTTGACATAGCGGATGCAGCGCATCAGGAAGTCAGGGAAATCCTTGAAAAGTCCGTTCTGTTCCCGCTCCTCGATGACTTTTTCCATCGCGGCAATCCCCACGCCGCGCAGTGCGCACAGCCCGAAGCGGAGCCCGTCGCCCTGAACGGAGAAGTACGCCTTAGACTTGTTGACGTCGGGCGGATAGACCGCAATGTTCTTCTCCTTCATGTAGATGACGTACTTCGCGATCTCATCGATCTTGTCGATGCGGTTGTTGAGCACGCCCGCGAGGAATTCCTTGGGATAGTACTTTTTGAGATATGCCGTCTGATAGGTGACGACGGCATATGCCGCCGCGTGCGACTTGTTGAAGGCGTAGGATGCGAAGCTCTCCATCTTGGCGAACAGCTCCGCACTGACCTCGGGCGGGATTCCCTTGGCGATGCAGCCCGCGATATTGCCGCCCTTGTCGAGATCGCCGTAGATGAACTTGTCCTTTTGCGCCATCAGTTCGGAGCGGTGCTTCTTCGCCATGGCGCGGCGCACAAGGTCTGCCTGACCAAGCGAATAGCCCGCAAGGTTCTGGAAGATCTGCATGACCTGCTCCTGATAGATGATGACGCCGTACGTCTTTTCAAGGATGGGCTTTAAGAGCGGGGTCAGGTAGGTGATCTTGTCCGGCTCGGCGCGGTTTCGCAGATACTCCGGGATGAAGTCCATGGGACCGGGGCGGTAGAGCGAGATGCCTGCGATGAGGTCCTCAAGGCAGGTCGGCTGGAGCTGCTTCATGAAGCGCTTCATGCCGCCCTGTTCAAGCTGGAACACGGCGTCCGTATCCCCTTCCGAGATGAGCTGATAGGCCCCCGGGTCGTTGCACTCCTGCCCGAACGTGATCGTCTTTCCAGTGTCCTCCAGGATATAATCGAGCGTCTTTTTGATATCGGTGAGCGTCGTGAGCGCCAGGAAGTCCATCTTGAGCATACCGATGGACTCCACTTCCTTCATGTCGAACTGCGTGGTGATATCCTCGCCGTTTCTGGAGAGCGGGACATTGTCCGCGATCTTCTTGCGGCAGATGACGACGCCCGCAGCATGCATGGACGTGTTGCGCGGCATGCCCTCGAGCTTTAAGCCCATGTCGATGACGCGCTTGAGCTGTGCATCCGACTCGTATATCTCGATGAACTCTGGGTTGCGCTTGCTCTCCTGATCGGCGAGCTTTTTCAAGGCCTCATCGTGCTGATCGGGGTCATTTTCCGTCTCCTGCACCTTCTTGCGGCACTTTTCAATGTTCAGCCCCAACAGTTCGCGGATGGTGGATTTGCCGTCCATCAGCTTGGTGACGCGGTCGGTGTCCGAATAGGGAACGCTCATGACGCGCCCCACGTCCTTGATGACTGCGCGCGAGGCGAGCGTACCGAAGGTCACGATCTGCGCGACGTTCTCGGGATGATACCTCCGGCGGACATATTCAATGGTTTCTCCTCTCCTTGCCGTGCAGAAGTCG
>DXBS01000141.1 GCA_019116405.1 Candidatus Gallimonas intestinigallinarum
CCCCATGGCGATGAAGCCCTTCTGCGGCTATCACATGGGCGACTACTTCGCGCACTGGATCGAAATGGGCAAGAAGGCGTCCAACCCGCCCAAGATCTTCAACGTCAACTGGTTCCGTCAGGACGCGGACGGCGAGTTCCTGTGGCCGGGCTTCGGCGACAACATGCGTGTGCTCGATTGGATCCTGAAGCGCTGCGCCGGCACGGTGGACGCGCAGGAGACGGCGATCGGCTATGTTCCCTACGCAAAGGACATCGACCTCGAAGGGCTTGACTACTCCGTGGACACGCTCGAGAGCATTCTCTATGTCGACAAGGCGCGCTGGAGCGCCGAGGCGGACGAGATCGCCGAGTTCTACAAGCAGTTCGGTGACAGACTTCCCAAGGAGCTCTCCGAGAGTCTTGCGACCCTCAAAAAGAACTGCGAAGAGTAATCGCAGATATATGTTTCAAAGCGTTCCCGTACAATTTGTGCGGGAACGCTTTTTTTCACGATTTGCTGTCACGAAATTTCTGTCAGGGACACAAAATATATAATTTTTACTAATATCATACACAATAAAATAAAGTTAGAAAAGTTCATTAAAATACTTGACAATGGGGGGGTTGAGTATAATAGAGATTGGTTAAGATAAGTAAGTTTACTTTGCATAACTCATTCGTGCGTTGTATGCGGAGAGAATTTGTCAACAAACAGGCGAACATTTGATTATAAAACAGGCGCGCCATGGGTGACGGATGGAAAGTTGGTGTTCTGGTGCTTGTAAATTGAATTGCAGGCATTTGTCTATTGTGCATGAGCGACGAAAAATAACGCCGCCATACAAAAAAACACAGGAGAAAAATTTATGAAGTATTGCACAAAATGTGGAACGCAGCTCAGCGACGATACAGCTTTTTGTCCAAACTGTGGGCAGAGTGTCGGTACGTTCACGCCCGCTCCCGCCGGATCCGCGTCCGCGGCGTATCAGCCGGCGCCCGTTGTGGTGAGGAAGCTCAAGACCAACCGCGGCATGATCAAATATTTCCTGCTGTCCCTCATCACGTTCGGCATTTACGGCCTCGTCGTCCTGTCGTCTGTGAGCACGGACATCAACACCATCGCAAGCCGTTATGACGGAAAAAGGACGATGCACTATTGCCTGCTCTTTTTTATCGTCAGCTGGCTCACCCTCGGCATCGGAGTTCTGGTATGGTTCCACAGAGTCAGTGCGCGCATCGGGCGCGAACTTGACCGCCGCGGCATCGACTATCACTTCGGCGCAGGCTCCTATTGGGGCTGGAACATTCTCGGCACGATCATTGTGGTAGGTCCCTTCGTCTACATTCATAAGTTGCTGAAATCGATGAATCTGCTCGCCGAGGACTATAACGTAAAGGGTTGATAGGCTATTGACAGATTGAATAGGTGTTGTATTAAAAGACAGCTTGAGAAATTCCGGCTGTCTTTTTCTATGTGCCAAAGTTTTAACAAGCAGCGGGCTATCGTTTTTTCTTAAGGGCTTGTCTTTTTGCGGGCGGTGTGATAAGATAGGGGTAAGACGCCCGCATGCGGCGTCTGTGCGGCGATTGACCGCGTATGGGAGAATATATGATCTCAGACGGACAGTTGGAACAAAATCTGCAACAGGGGGAGATCGCAGCCCGAGAAAGGGGGCTGCGGGGGACTTGCCGCGCGCTCATCGGCTGCGGCATTGCGACCGCGGCGCTCTTTTGGGGATTCGTCATCGTTGCGTTTCTTCTTCCCGCGGACGAGACCGCGGCAAATTATGACGCGATCGCCGTGGTGCTTGCCGTCCTCTTTCTTATCCTCGCCGGCATATCGATTGCGACCATCGTGCTGGGCATCGTCTACGGCGTAAAGTGCCGCCGCTTTGCGCGGCTGAAAAAACAGTATGCCCGCCGGATGCAGGGCATATCAGGCAGCGCGGCGGTCTCTGCTTCGCCCGCAGCATCCGCACCACAGACGAAAGACGCGGTGCAACCGGCAGCGCCTTCCACTCCCGCCTCGCAGGAAAACGGGACGCAGGCAATGCAAGAAGCCTTGCCCGCGCGGACGGAAGTTTTGCAGCGCGCGCCCGCACAACCTGTACAACCCACACAACCCGCGCAATCAGTTTTCGCGCCGCAGCGGACGGAGCGCGCTCAAACATATAGCGCGCTGCCGCAAGTTTCCCCGCTCCCTGCGCCGCAGCCGCCCGTCAAAAGGCGCAGCAGGTATTGGCTCTGGGGGATCGCCGCCGCCTTCGTCCTGCTGGTCGTGGCGCTGGCGTGCATTTCGGCGTCCCTGCCCTACTCCGATCTCGCGCTGCGGGACAGCGCATACGCCATTGCGGCAGGGGTGTTCTGCGTGGCGTTTGTCAGCTGTCTGATCGGTTATCTGTATCTGCGGTCGGAGGAGACGGGGGCAGAGCTTGCGGCGTTTCCGCCCTATCCCGCGTCCGTCGACGCGCGCTCCTACTCGCTCAGCAGGGACAAAAACATGCGTTCGCTGGACTATCTCTTCCCCGAGCCCTCGCTGCGCGCACGGGCGCAGACATTGCGCAGACAGTACACAAAGGCGGTGTATATCGGGTTTTGCGTCGGGCTTGCCGTCGGTATGGCGGTTCTGCTCGTCCTGCAATTGCCCATTGCGTTAGATGCAGAGGCGGATGGCTGGGCATTCCCGCTGGTCATCGGCTGCGCGTTTGTTTTCGGCATGTGCGCGGGCGTTCCCTTCCTCATCAAACTTGCAAAGGTGGAAAAGCGCAACGTCGCCATGCTGGAGCGCGAGCCGCGCTATGCGGACAATCTTCTGATCTACCGCAAGTACGAGGCGCATTCCAAGGGCAGGGGCAGAATTCCGACGGCGCTCTATCTTGCGTCGATCGTCCTCGGCGTCCTGCTCGCGGCGCTGATTCCCGCACAGCCCGTCTCGGTCGTCGCGGCGATCCTGCTGATTGTCGGCGCTGCGCTGAACAATCATTTTGTAAAAAAGCTGCGCCTTTCGGTCATCCCCATCGAGGCGAAGATCGATCAGGCGCATGCGTCGGACGGCGAGAAAACAGAGCAGGAAGGGGACAGAACGGGCGATCAGGGGGCATGAGCATGGAGTTTTCCGAATATTTTACATTTTTAGAGCAATACGGCGTGACCTTCGAGCGCGACTACTCCAAGGGCACGGATTCGACCTGCACGCAGATCTACCGCATTCGCAGGGACGCGGCGAACTATCTGGAATTCCGCGCGATGAGCGCCAAGGAGCGCAGCCTCGTCGTGTGCGTGAACGGGGAGAAGAAGTTTCCGTCCGTAGAAAAAAAGTACGCATCCTTCCTGCGCGCATGGAAGCTGAAACGCCTCTTCGCCGCAAAGGACGAATGGCAGCTTGCCGCCGACTTAACGCGCCACGTTCTGGAGACGACGGGCACCCTGTTCGGCATCCCGCTTTCCAAGCAGGGCAGTTGATTTTTTCAAGACGTAAAACAGCCGCGCCGCCGCGGGCATTTGCCCGCGGCGGCGCGGCTCCTCTTCGCAAAAATCTTTTCTCCGAAAATTTTTTTGCGAGGTGCTATGAGGTCTTTCTCTGCGTTATGCCTTTTCCGCCCCAATTTGCCAACCCTTTGGCTTTCGCGGAAAAGGGAATGCGCGGGTGCTAAACTGTTGCAAACACCCGCGCAGAGGAAAACCGAACGCAGAGCCGTAACACGGCGAACGTTGGGTTTTCTTAAAACCTCACGACTTTTTTTTCGTCAGTTCGAAAGAAAAAGTGTGAACCTTTTTCACATGACAACAATATTCCTCTCCGTAAACAGCGCTTTGAGGTCGGCGGGGAAGTTGTCGTCCGTGATGAGTACGTCGATGTCCTCGATATGCGCAAAGGTGTAGGGCATGATCTTGCCGATCTTGGAGCTGTCCAGCATCATATAGGTTGCCTTTGCCTTGGCGCGCGCGAGCTTAAGAAGATCTGCTTCAATCTGCGCCCCGCAGGAAAAGCCGTTCCCCGGCGTGAACGCCGAAGCGGAAATGATCGCAAGTTCAAAATTGGTGTTGTCAAAATACGCCTTCGCAACGGGCGACGCGGTGGAGAGGTTATCCTTCATCACCTGACCGCCCAGCATGGTCACGTTGACGTTCTTCTTCTGCGCCAGCTCGATGGCGACGGCAAGTCCGTTGGTAAAAATGTGCAGATTTTTATCGGGCAGTTCCTTGGCAAGGTACATCGCCGTCGTGCCGCCGTCCATAAATAGGGAGCAGTTTTCGTCGATGAGGCTCGCCGCTTTCTGCGCGATCTCGATCTTTTCGTCCGTGTGGATGGTCGTCTTTTTGGTGTATGGCTCGCCAGATACCTTCTGCACTTCCTTCACGGACATCGCGCCGCCGCGCACGCGTATGATGCGCCCCTCCTGTTCCAGTTGAAAGAGATCTCGTCTCAGCGTCATCTGCGATACGTTGGGGAATTGCTCGTCCAGCTGTTCGAGCGTGAGTTTTCCGCGTTTGTCGAGTAGTTCAGCAATTTCTTCGATGCGCTCTCTCTTCATAAAATTACCTCCATATGTCCACTGTAAAATTTTAACATAAAAGAGGCGCAATTGCAAGCATTCTCACAAAAAAATATTGCAGGTTCTTAAAATTTGGCAAAAACGCACAAAAACGTCCTGCCGGAAGACGCAATGCTGCCACATTCGCCTGATCGTATTTTTCACGGGAAATCGGGTGCGAAAGATGAGCTTTCATGCAAGAACGCTTGCCATTTTGGCGCGGGAATGGTACAATAGTGGCATGAAAGCAGAGTTTATCCGCGCGCTGGACGAATATTTCTGCGCGAACTATTCCGATTATGTGCGCCTGAGCGCGATCGAGGGCTACGAAATGCCCAACGTGTTGTATGTCGCCGACGACGGAAACGTCGCCCGCCGCGATTCCTCCTGCATGCGCCTTTGTTATCAGGCGAAGTGCGAAGAGCTGCTTGAAAAGCTCAAGGCGTCGCTTGCGGACACGACGTTCACCTTCTCCTTTTTCTTCCCTTCGCTCAGGGAGCGCATTTCCGACCGCTTTAACAAGCACACGTTCGCGAAAATCCTTCCGCAGGCGCTGCACCACTGCGGCGAGACAGCGGAGGAGGCGGGCAAGAGGCTGGACATTGCGCCCAAGTACTGGAACAAGATTCTCAAGGGCTCGCTGTACCCGGAGAAGAACACCGTCTTTGCGCTGGCGCTTGTCACGCGCATGCAGTGGCAGGACGTCGTTTCCCTGCTCGCGGTGTGCGGGTTTGAATTCAAGGAGGACGACGTGCGCGACGTCGTCGTGCGCTATCTCATTGAGCAGAAGATCTTCAACGAGGAGATGCGCGATGCCTGCCTTGCGGAGTATAAGCTCGCCAATCTTCCCATCAAAAAGGCGCAGGAGAGCGCCTCGGACAAGCTTCGTGGAAACGCTTGACAATTGCATCAGAAATATTGTAAAATATGCAAAATACCAGCAGCCGGGAGCGGGAAAAACCTTGGCATCATCTGCAACAGAGAGAGCGGCAGCCGCTGAGAGCCGCTTGCAGACGTCAGGGGGTATGCGTCCGCTTGATAAGGTCGGGGCAATGCCCGCGGCAGTCCGCCGTTACCGGACGCAACGA
>DXBS01000142.1 GCA_019116405.1 Candidatus Gallimonas intestinigallinarum
CGTCCAGAGCCTGAATTTGTTCGGGCAAGCGTTCCCGATCCATCAGTCGCTTGCCGATATGCCAGTCGGAAGTGTGTAAAATGTTCATGAAAAAGACAAAGCGCCGAAAATTTTGCAGACGACGGAAAACGCTTTGCGTTTCGTCGTCGAATATGCTATACTGATTATACACTACAAGCCGCAAAAAATCAAGCGTTCACCCCGTTTTTCGGGGAAAATACGATGAAATACACAGGAGCAGCTCATGTCGTTCGCCGCCTTTTCCAAGGATTTTACTTCCAATATGTTCACGAGCGTAGAAAACCAGTTCATCACCAAGTACCTGCCGCAGGCGGACGGCGACGCCGTGCGCGTCTATCTCTACGGGCTGTACCTGTGCCAGATCTCGGCAGACTTCGATGCGCCGACGTGTGCAAAGCTTCTGCACCTGTCCGAACAAAAACTTGTGGACATCTTCAAGTTCTGGGAGGAATGCGACCTCGTGCGCATCCTCTCGCGCGATCCCCTCTTTGTGGAGTACCTCCCCGTCCACGCGGCGGCGGGCAGGCCCAAGTCCGTGCGCCCCGAAAAGTATGCGGCGTTCAACCGCGCGCTCTATCAGCTGCTGCAGCGCGCACAGAAGGACTTCAAGCCGTATGAGATGCAGCGCATTTTAGAGTTTTTGGAGAACAACCCCATGGAGCAGGAAGCGTTTTTGCTCGTCGTGGAGTACTGCGTCAGAAAGGACGGCGAAAAGCTGTCCGCTTCCCACGTTCTGAATAAGGCGGCGAAGCTGGTGCGCGAGCACAAATACACCTATGAGCAGGTCGAAGCCGACCTTGCCGACTTCAACACGCGGGAAAAGGAGCTCTCCAGACTCTTTGCGCTGCTCAATCTCTACAAAAAGCCGCAGGATGCCGACTATGCCTTTTTGGAGAAATGGACCAACCTCGGCATGGAGCAAGGCGCCGTGACCGCGTGCGCCGAAGCGCTCGGAAAGGGATCTCTTTCCACACTGGATGCCCTCATCGAGGAGGTCAGCGGGAAGGGATACCTGTCCGAGCATGACGTGCGGGAATATCTTGCGCGGCGTAAGACGCTCACCGACGTCGTCTACAAGGTGGCGCGCAAGCTGGGCGTGAAAATTGCCAATCCCCGCGCATACTGCGAGGAATACGCCGAAAAATGGCTGGAACGCGGCTATGACGAGGAGAGCCTGACGCTGCTCGCCGCGTACGCGATGAAACTCTCCTACGGCTTCCCGGAGCTGGACAACCTGCTCGATACGCTGTATGCCGCGGGAATCGTGGACGAAGCGGGGGTGAAAGCCTACTGCGCGGCGAGGGACAAACAGCTCAGACTTTTGCAGCGCATTCAGACGGTGTGCGGCGTCGTGCGGAAGACGCAGACGGCGCTCGACATGATCGAAACCTGGCGCAGCTGGCAGTTCTCCGACGAAATGATCTTAGAGGCCGCCAAGCGAAGCGCGAGCGCCGCCTCCCCCCTGCCCTATATGAACAAGCTGCTCTCCGAATGGAAGCGCGAAGGCGTCTTTACCGTTGCGGCGATCCCCGAAAAAGCCAGCGCGCAGACCGCGCCCAAGCAGTTCACGGAATATAAGTCGGAGGCAGCGATCTCCGCAGACGCACGCACAGAGCGCGAGCGCTATTATGCCCCCCTTCGCAGGCGCGCCATCGCAAAGGCGGAACAGGCGATCGCCGCGGCGGAGAAAGACGAGCAGTTTGCCAAGGCAGAGCGCGCCATCAAAAAGGGCGAGATCGAACTTGCGAAGGCGGAGCTGTTTGCGCCCGAGACGCTGCCCGATCTTCGTGCCAAGTTGCAGGAGGCGCGCCGCGCGCGCAGCCAGGCAATGACGCGGCTCGGATTCACCGAAAAGGACTTCACGCCGCAGTATGCCTGTCCCAAATGCTCGGATACGGGATTTTTGCCCGACGGCAAAATGTGCGACTGCTATAAGAGAAGCTGATTTTGCAACCAATCAAAAATCGATCCGCCGATCAGAGCGGGTCGATTTTTCCCTTACGCTATTCGTAGTCGCCGTAGTCCCTGCGGTCGGGCATACGCTCAGAGCCGCCCCCGTCCCGCGAGGAGCCCCACTTATTCTTGTGCTCCGCCTTAGGCGCAGACCTGATATCGACGAGCACGACGTCCACCCCGATCTTTTTGATGCACTTCAGGTCGATGAAGAGCTCGGCGCGTCCCCAGCGGAACCCCTTGCCCCCGGGCACGACGATGCCCTGGACCTTCCCCTCGGGATAGGTAAATACGACGTCGCTCACCCTGCCAAGCTGTTTTCCGTCCGTTAAATTGACCGTCTCCTTGCGGTGAAGTTCACAAAAACTCGTTTCCATATGATCATTGTATGCGCCTGCGCCGCAAAATGTGACGATTCCAAGCAATTCAGCGCGATTCCAAGGAGCTTGGACAAAATTACCGCCCTTCTTCCTTGCACAACCTATCCCGCCATGTTAGAATATCGGTGACTTCAACGGGAGGTATCCACCATGAAATCATCCATCGGCGACTTTTTAGCCATTCTCCGCAAATCCAAGGGGCTCACCCAGCAGGAGGTCGCAGACCGCCTGGGCGTCTCCAACAAGACGGTCTCCAGTTGGGAGACGGGCGCGTCCTGCCCCGACATCTCCATGCTGCCCGCGATCGCAGAACTGTTTGACGTGACGTGCGACGAATTGCTGCGCGGCGAGCGTATCTCCTCTGCGGAGCCGCAGCCCCGCACGGAGGAAAAGCGGGAAAAGGCGCTCGGGCGCATGCTCGCGATGTACCGCAACAACGCGGCTGCGACAAGCTGGATCTGCGGCGCGCTGTACGCCGTGGCAATCATCGCGACGCTGCTCATCGGCTGTGCCGCCTCTGAGAGCCTCATCGGCTTCTTTGTCGGGCTCATCTTCATCGTCGGCGCCGTCTTTTTGTGCGTCATTCAACTCAGGTATCTGCGCTTTCAGCTGACGCAGAACGACTTTGCAAGCGACGCGATCGACGAACTCATGCATTCGCTCTCCAAAAAACAGACCGTAACCCTGATTCTGGCAGCGGCCGCCTTCGGGTTTATCTTCCCGCACGTGTTTGCGCCCGTCCATCAGGGGCTCGCCTTGTGGGCGGCGCTCGGCTGTGGCGCCCTCGGCGCCGTTATTGCGACGCTGATCGCGCTTTTGGTTACGAAAATCGTGCACGTTGCGCAAAAATCGTACCACGCGACGCCCAAAAAGTTCTCCTGGACGCTGAAAAACGGCGTCATTCCCTATACCTGCCTCACCCTCGCCTGTGCGACCGTCATCCTCGGCGTGGGCGCATACTTTGCCTCCATTCCGCAGCCGGCGGTCTCGTCACAGTTCTGGAACTGGGCAGCCTATGATGACATGCTCGCCGTCTTTGAGGAGAGCACCCTCTTTTCCGAATATGAATACACGCTGCACGAGACGGACGCGGTCGAAACGACGCTCGACGAGGCGGAGCTTGGTCAACCGATCACGGCGGAGATGTGCATTGCCGCAACGAGCAGCGGGCGGGCAAGTTACTTTTTTGCCGACTTCCCGGAGGAGTTCCGCAACAACTATCATACCATCGACGCGGACGGCGGCACATATGTGGAGGTCGACGTCCTCACGTTTACCCTTGTAAGCGGCTACGTCGTCAGCACGCCTCTCCTCAATCCCGAATTTCAGGGCGGACTGCAATCCTCCCCGAACTGCGATAAAAGTCATTCTATCGTTGACGAAACCGAGGGCACGGAGGCCGCCTATGAGATCGAGATGCAATTTTATCCCCCGCTCTATGAGACGATCTTTTTGGACAGTTATAACCTGACCATCGGTACCTGCTTCCTTGTGAGCGGGATCGGCGCGGTCGCCGTGCTCGGCATCTATACCGCCATCTATCTGCCGAGAAGAAAGAAATTTCTCGCAAAACTCCGGCAGGAAGCGCAACACGAACAGACGAAGCAAGAGGAATAACATACAGCGCGGCGGCTGCCAATGGGCAGCCGCCGCACATTTTTACGCTTTTTTTCCTCGTTCCTTGACCATTTCCTTGGCGAGAAGATAGATTTCCTCCGTCGCAAAGGAAATCTTGGTCAGCTGATCGCGCAGCCCCACCGGGTGCAGCCAATAGCTGTCGTCCGGTGTAGAAATGTCGATACAGTCGCCGAAAATATTGTTCTTGTACTTATCCTTGCGGTAAGGATAGTCGTACTCGATATGCACGCTCTCCAATTCCGTCCCCGCCCAAAAAAGTTCGCACTTTTCCCCATACGCCGTGCAGGTAAGATAGGTTCCCTCGCACGTCTGAACGAGCTTGCCCGTGCCCTGATCGTAGAACTTTTTGGCGTTGGGCAGCGTATGTACGGTGACGTCCGCTTCAAAGCGATATGTCCCCTCCCGCACTTCCCGACGGACGTTTTCCCGCTCCCAAGCCGTCCAGTCCGGAATGTAGCGAAATTCCGTCTCGCCCTCCTCGGCGGAGAGCTCGGAAAGCGTGCTCACCTGCCATGCCTTTTTGCAGGCATTGCACCAAAGGCGGGTGCCCCCCGAGTCCATCATGAATTCCTTGCCGCAATGCGGGCACTGGTACAGGATATTGTGCAGCCCGTTCGCGCGGTTGGGGTTGGTCAGCTGAATGTTGTACTCACGCTGATAGGCATAGTCGTCCCGCTGCATCGCGGCATGGACGCGGCGGTTGATCTCGTCTGCGGGAAGGCGTTTTACTTCCTCCTGCGTCGCAACGCACTCCAGTTCGCACCGGAGCGGAATGTGCTGTTCGTCCTTGTTCCACTGCGGCGCGGCGATAAACGTGCCGTACAGCCGCAGGACGACGGCGGGCACCTTCATGAGTTTGCACATTTTTCCGAGGGAATCAGGCAAAAATCCCGTCGTGCCGTCCAGGGTATAGCGCGCCTCGGGATAGAGGCAGACGATCGTGCCGTATTTGTCTGCACAATAGCGCATATTGCGGATGAGGTTCAAGTCCTTGACGAATTTGCGCTTGCAGATGCAGCCGAGGCGGCGCATGAGCCAGTCGCCGACGTCGCGGATGGCGTCGATCGCGACCACGTTGTTGGCGTTATACGGCGCAACGGCGGTGTACATGGCGGGGAAATCCAGCATGCTCGCGTGCGTCACAAACAGCAGATAGGGCGGCCTGATGCCATCCATGTTGATCTTTTCCACCGTGACAGGACGCCCTTTCAGGCGCGGCTTAATTGCAAACATGCGCGCGATCCACATCCAGAACGGGCTGGGCTTTAACGGTTTTTTACTGAAATCATAGTGTTTGATTTGTTCCGCCATCTCTCTCCTCCCATGGCTTAAACAAGGTTCATTGGCTTGTCTATCATAATGTTCATTTGCTTGCCTATCATGATTATACCACCGCAAAGGCACGGTGTCAATAGCGGATATGATTTTCTTCGTTTACAACAAAAAAGCCCCGCGGCAAAAGCAACGTTACTTTTGCCGCGGGGCAAACACCACAATCAGCCGATTTCCGTCCTGATCTGCTTGAGCGCGTTCTTTTCCAGCCGCGAGACCTGCGCCTGTGAGATGCCGACCTCGGCGGAGATCTCCGTCTGCGTCTTTCCCTCGTAGTAGCGGAGCGTCAGGATCTTCTTTTCGCGGTCGGCAAGGCGGGCGATGGCGTCCTTCAGGGCGACACGCTCCGTCCAGTTCTCCTCGCTCTGCGTCTCGTCAAAGAGCTGATCGAGCAGCTGAAGCGTATCGCCCGACTTGTTATAGACGGGCTCGTACAGCGAGACGGGGTCGGAAATGGCGTCCAGTGCATACACGACCTCGCGCTCGTGCACCTGCATGACCTCGGCAATGCGCTCAATGGTCGCCTCCTCGTTGCGCTCCTCTAAACTTTCGCGCACCTTCAGGATCTTGTATGCCGCATCGCGGATGGAGCGCGAGACACGAAGCGAGTTGCCGTCCCGCAGATAGCGCTTGATCTCCCCAAGGATCATCGGCACGGCGTACGTCGAAAATTTGACGTTGAACGAGAGATCGAACCCATCAATCGCCTTGATGAGCCCCACGCAGCCCGCCTGAAAGACGTCGTCGGCATTGGCGTTCTTCGCCCAGAAGCGCTTGACGAGGGACAGCACGAGGCGCATGTTGCCGACAATAAACTTCTCCCGCGCCGCCTGATCGCCCTGTTTGAGGCGCACCATCAGCTCCTCGTTCTCCTGATGCGTGAGCTTGGGCAGCCCTGCCGTATCCACCCCGCAGATATTGACCTTTTGCAGCATACTCACCTCCCTGCGCGGTTTTGCCGCGTATGTATGCGGTGGCAGTATGCGAAAAAGCCCTTTTCATTATGCAGCCTATACCATTTTGGAAATTTCTTTCTTTAATCGCTCGATGATCTTCTTTTCCAGGCGGGAGATATAACTCTGCGAGATGCCGAGGCGGTCGGCGACGTCCTTTTGCGTCATCTCCTCGCCCCCGCCCAGTCCGAAGCGCATATACATGATGCGCCGCTCCCGCTCGGGCAGTTTTTTGAGCGCCTCTTTGAGGAGCTCCTTTTCGACGTTCGCCTCCACGCCGCCGTAGACCGTCTCGCTGTCCGTGCCGAGAATGTCGGAGAGCAGCAGCTCGTTGCCCTCGAAGTCGGTGTTGAGCGGCTCGTCAAAGGAGACTTCGCTCTTGAGCTTGACCGTCCTTCTCAGGTACATCAGAATTTCGTTTTCGATGCAGCGGGAAGCATAGGTCGCAAGCTTGATGTTCTTGTCGCGGCGGAAGGAGTTGATCGCCTTGATCAGCCCGATCGTGCCGATCGAAATGAGGTCGTCCGGATCGACGCCAGTGTTTTCAAACTTGCGCGAGATGTACACGACCAGCCGCAGATTGTGCTCAATGAGTTTGGCTTTGACCGTCTCCACCTCCTCCTCGCGCTCCATCTTCGTGAGAAGCTCCTCTTCCTCCTCCGCCGAGAGCGGCAGAGGCAGCGCCTCGCTCCCGCACAGATAGTGTATGACGTTTTCGCCGCCCCGCACCTTGCTTAGCCATTGTTTGAGCAATCCCAGTATGTTCATCGCTTCCCTCCGTCAAAGCGGTATGTAGTATCATCTGATACCGTTTTCCGACTTCCCCGATCGTGAGAAAGACGTTCTCATATTCTCTCGCACCGACGCGCATACGCCCGCAGACAAATACGGGGCGCTCCTCCTCCCCGTTGACCGTGCCGACGCTTATCCTTCCGACAGCCTCGGGGCGCGCGCCGAAGAGCGCAAACGCGCCGGCCGCGGAGATCACGCAGACGGGTTTTCCGCGGAACAAAAGACAGTTCCCGCTGTCCGCAAAGGCGCGCCAGGTAAGCCGTCTTGCGCCCTGTTCGAGTACGCAGACAAAGGTGTTTTGTTCGACTTTGCGGTATCGGTACAGCGCCCGCGCGCCTCTGAGCACTGCGATGAGGAAGATCCCCGCGGCGCAAAAGACGAGCGCGACGGGCGCGCGTTCGACGTAAAAGCCCGTACCGTCCGCGGTCTCGATGCCGAAAAAGGAGTACGCCGCCGTCAACAGCCCGCCGAAGGCAAAGGTCAGCGCAAAAAATGCGATGACCGTAATGAGATACTGCCTTGCGCTCCCCCTGCTGACGGCGACCACGGCAAGCAGCGCTCCGCCCAAAAATTTGACGAGATATACCGCCCAGACGGGAAGATCCATGAGCGGAAAGACGATCGCCTGCACGCCGCCCAGCGACGCTGCGGCGAGCAGGTTGCAAACGCGCACCCTGCCCCGCGCACACCTGAGGGCAAGAAAGAGTAGAAGCCCGTCGAGCAGGCTGTTTTCCAAAAATACCGCTTCCACATAGACGACCATTTTCCCGCTCCGTGCCTGCCATTGTAGCACCCAATCGCGCGCGAGCGATGCAAGATGGTGTCAGACGGTGTCGAAAAAAGTCGCACCCCCTTGTCAAATGGTGAAACATATGATATACTGTCATTGGAGGTGACTATGGATATATCCAATGCTTCGCGCTTTTTGCACAGCTATAACCGCATAGAAGCGCAACTCAAGCTCATTCACGGCGTAAAGGCGGCAATGAACTTTACCGACCTCGTCAAAAAGTGCAGCGACGTCGATATCACGGTGCGGCGGTATGCGACAGAACTCATTGACTACGGCAAACTCCGCAATGCCATTGTCCACCGCAGCGCAGGCTCCGCGGATGAGACGGTGATTGCCGTTCCCTGCGACGATGTCGTGCAGACAATCGAATTTATCGAGGCGCTGCTGTGCCGTCCGCCCCGCCTCATCGATGCGATCAAGGTCAAGCCGGTCGCCTCTGTGTTCGCAGACCGCCCCGTCATGTCCGCCGTGGAGGCGTTCCGCGAAAAATGGCAAAAGTCGCTGGTCGTGTACGATCACGGAACGATGGTGGGCGTCATCAACTCCTACGGGCTGTATGCCGAGATCGAGGCGCGCTACCGCTCGGGCGAGGATCTCAACCACTTCTTCGCCAAGACGCCCGTGCGGGATATCCTGCATGAATCGGTTCTGGAGCGCTACGTCATCATGAGTCAGGACGCGACCGTCTTTGAGGTGTTCGTCGCCTTTGAGGAAAAGAAGAACCTGCTGGCGGTCATCGTCACCGAGCACGGCGTATTCGGAGAAAAGGCACTGAGCATCATCACCCCTTCCGACTTCCCGCGCATCAACCGCTATCTGGAAAGCTACAACGCAAAGCCGTTCTGACGCCTCATTTTTTCTCGATTCTGACCACTCTTGGGACATAAGAAAAAAAGTTACAAAAAATTAAAAATTTTTTCAGCAAAACTATTGACAAGTGTAAAATTCATGCTATAATAAAGGCACAACAAGGGAGTAACCCAAGGCAATCCAATCAAAAGGAAAGGCGAAAGGAAACTCAATAAAACCTGACTTGAACAAATTGAAACTTTTATCGCAAAGTATCTTCTGCGGGACGATTTCCAAGCAAATCGGATGCAATGCGAAAGAAGTGAAAGGAAATTCAGATCAGGAAATAAAAAGAGAGCTTTCGACAACCGGATGAAAGGTGAAGCATTCCACCCGCAGACAACTGTTTTGCGTACGAAAACGATCGGGAAAGCAATCCGAAGGAACTCCACTCGTTGCGTGGGTTTTCACATCAAGATCTCTTATCGGACCAAACAAGGATCATCTCAAGAGACAAAAAGATGAATGAAGTTAAATGCTGGAATCAGAAATCCAAATCTCATCTGAGGAGGCAAAAGACGGAAGCATCGGTTTTTGAGACGAAACATTATCCGAAAGCTGATTGATGGAAAATGGTAAAACATTGAAAATCAAAGCAGCAAAGATGACTCCCCTATCGAGGTCAGAAAAGAGAGAAGCGATCCGCCAAAGGGAAAGAAACTTTCTTATCAAAGGTCAGGGATTCAACCAACAAGAACGAAAGGAATTCGGTTGAAAAGTGTAAGTCGACCCGAGAATGAGAACTTTTCGGAATAACGGATTGAAAACGATGGGCAAACGCCACGAAAATAGAGGCGTATCCCAAGATACGCCTCTTACTTTTTGTGGTGACTCCCCTTTTCGTGCTGGACTGTATATAGGCGAGCCACACTTTCTCGCGGGACATGTACATAGGTGGAGGAATGCCCTTTCTCGCGAGGCTGTGTGTAATTGCCCCCCTTTCACGGGACATAGCGCAAGCGAAGATAGTCCCTTTTGCCAAGGTTCCGCGCAGAACGCAAATATAAATTCCGCTATCAATTTGCGCGCCCGCTGTTTTTCAAACGGCGGGCGCGCTGCTTATGTTTCTTAGCACTATATCAATCTATATAAATATTGGAGTAAAAGAATTTACTTCTATACACTTATGATAATCAATGATAATTATATGTAAAAATAATAACTTATTTTATCAAAACAGTTGACAGTTTCTAATTTTTATGATACTATATGTAAAAAGGAGGTAAAATATGGATAATACAAGTATTATACTAGAATTGCTTGCGCGAATCCAAAAGTTAGAACAACAAGTTCTGGCATTACAATCCACCCTTTCAACTCTGCAAAGCAGCAACACAGCAGCCACCAAGGAACCAAATGACTTTGCCATGTCTATAAAAGCCAGGGAACATTCAGAAGAAGTAAGACGGCGAGATACAACAAAATACCTTTTCAACGGCATCGTCTATTCCAAAAATAGGCTTGTGTTGGCAATTGTACAAGATTATGTAAAAAATAATCCCATCTCATTTGATGAATTATCCGCCACCTTTCACCCCTCTTTACAAGGCTCGATCGGAGTGGTGGAACGTGCTGAAGTCGCAAAGAAGCGATCAGATTATCAAGTCCGCTATTTTACAGAAAAAAATGAAATACTTACTTTGACAGATGGACAAGCCTGTGTCTGTAATCAATGGGGCATCCTCAATATTCCCCGCTTTGTACAGAGGGCAAAAGAACTGGGATACGACATTCAAGAAATAAAACGATAAGGAGACGAATACATATGAAGCACTCTATTGATCTACAAGACTTTTGGCACACTTTTGAGCAAATTTTAATAGAAAACGGCGAACCGTTCAAAATCATTCATGAAAATGCGAGTAAAGGAATACAAACGCACTATGCAAATGTCAATAAACTGAAAATCAGAAATAATAATTGCGTGGATATCAGTTTGGTCAGAAGAAGCAATTTCTTGAGAGTTGGGCTCTATATTTACGATAAGAACAGTTCTGTCGGCAAATGCATACTTGCAAACAGACAGGCGATCAATGCAAAACTTTCCTTTGCCCCGGACTGGGAATGGGGCGTCAGGAATGTAAATACCTTATGGGTCGTGAAAAAGTTCCCTATCGATGATATGTCGTGCAGAGAACTCATCGAAGAAGCATTGCCCATCATCATGGAGTTTATCGGCATCGCAAAAGAATACGGACAAAACTATTTCTTTGATTTTTAAGGCATATGATAAAAGCGATTTTTTTGGATATTGACGGGGTCGTTTGTCTACATAGTCCGAAAAAACCAAACGATGAAGAAACCTTCGACGCAGACAGTTGTTCGCGCTTAAAGGAAACAATCGATCAAACAGGATGCAAACTTGTATTATCCAGCACATGGAGATTGTTCGACGAAAGCATTCGCGATATGCTGGAACAGTTCAAAAAGTTTGGCATTTCTAAAGAGCATTTTTTAGGAAAGACTCCTTTGCACGACGAACGCGGCGAGGAAATCTTGGCATACCTGAGTGAGCATCCGCAAATCGTTACCTATATTGCACTCGACGATCAACCCTTTCCGCGTTCTAAGTTTCCAAACGACAGACTGATTATGACGCAATGCGACTCAGGTATTACAGAAGAAATCAAGCAATTGTGCATCGAAAAGCTAAGTACATAAAAAACAGGCGGCGCTGTGTGCGCCGCCGTTTTTCCTTACCAATCTTATTTGCCCTGAATGTACTCGTCGATCGCCTTGGCGGCAACCTTGCCCGCGCCCATGGCGAGGATTACGGT
This sequence comes from Candidatus Gallimonas intestinigallinarum, assembly GCA_019116405.1. The sequence goes on from DXBS01000142.1 coordinate 11,489, forward strand.
CGCTGCGCCCGTGACGGCGTCGCCGCCCGCGTACACGCCCTCAAGGCTGGTCTTGCCGTTCTCGTCCGTGACGATCTCGCCGCGGCGCTGCGTCTCCAGTCCCGGCGTCGTCTGCTTTAAGAGCGGGTTGGGCGATGTGCCCAGCGCCATGATGACGCAGTTGACGTCCATCGTGAACTCGCTCCCGGGGACCTCGACGGGACGGCGGCGCCCGGAGGCATCCGGCTCCCCCAGCGTCATCTGAATGCACTTGAGCCCGACGACGTTGTCGTCCTTGTCCGTCTGGATCTCGACGGGGTTGGTGAGCAGTTTGAAGATGATCTCCTCTTCCTTGGCGTGCTCGACCTCCTCGCGGCGGGCGGGCAATTCCGCCTCCGAGCGGCGGTAGACGATATACACCGTTTCCGCGCCAAGACGCTTTGCGCATCTTGCGGCGTCCATCGCGACGTTTCCGCCGCCCACGACGGCGATACGCTTTGCGTGCAGGATGGGCGTCTCGCTCCCCTCCTCGTACGCCTTCATGAGGTTGGTGCGCGTGAGGTACTCATTCGCGGAGAACACGCCCTTTGCGCCCTCTCCGGGAATGCCCATGAACCTGGGAAGTCCCGCGCCCGTGCCGAGGAACACCGCCTCGAAGCCGTACTCCTCTTTGAGTTCCTCGATCGTGAGCACTCTGCCGATGACGGAGTCCGTCTCAATCTTCACGCCGAGCGCCTTCAGCCCGTCCACTTCGCGGCGGACGATGTCCTTGGGCAGACGGAATTCGGGGATGCCGTAGACGAGGACGCCGCCCGCAACGTGCAGTGCCTCAAAGACGGTGACGTCATACCCGCGCTTGGCAAGATCGCCCGCACAGGTGAGCCCCGCAGGGCCCGACCCGACGACCGCGACTTTGTGCCCGTTGCTCTGAGGTTTAACAGGCGCGGCGCTGCCGTTCTTCATATGCCAGTCTGCGACGAAGCGCTCCAGCCTGCCGATGCCGACCGGCTCACCCTTGATGCCGCGCGTACACTTGCCCTCGCACTGCGTCTCCTGCGGGCAGACCCTGCCGCAGACCGCGGGCAACGAGGAGGTGCGCTGGATGACCTCGTACGCCTCCTCAAACTTCCCCTCCGCGACGAGCGCGATAAAGGCGGGAATGTCCACCGCGACAGGACAGCCCGCCACGCAGGGCTTGTTCTTGCAGTGCACGCAGCGCTTGGCTTCCTCGATGGCGGTCGCCTCGTCATAGCCGAGCGCGACTTCCTTGAAATTTTTATTGCGGACTAAGGGATCCTGCGAGGGCATCGGGTGCTTCTTGGGATCCATGTTGAATGCGGGCATTTCAGTTGACCTCCTTCTTGAAGAGATTGCAGTGCTTCTCGCGCGCCTTTGCCTCAAATTCGACATAGGTGCGCGAACGCTTCATCGCCTCGTCAAAGTCGATGAGATGGGCGTCAAAATCGGGGCCGTCCACGCAGGCGAACTTCATTTCGCCGCCCACGGTGACGCGGCAGCAGCCGCACATGCCCGTGCCGTCGATCATGATGGGATTCATGCTGGCGATCGTCCTGATGCCGTACGGCTTGGTCGCCGCCGCGACAAACTTCATCATGATGAGAGGGCCGATCGTGATGACCGCGTCAAAGGTCTCGCCGCTCTCTAAAAGGCGGTTGAGCGGCACGCAGACGTTGCCCTTTTCGCCATATGAGCCGTCGTCCGTCATCATATAGAAGCGGTCGCTGCAGGCTTTGAACTCCTCTTCCAGAATGACGAGATCCTGATTGCGGAAACCCACGATGGAGGTGACCTGCGTCCCCTGTTCGTGCAGTGCGCGCGCGACGGGCAGGGCGATCGCACAGCCCACGCCGCCGCCCACGACGGCGACCTTTTTCAGCCCTTCAATGTGCGTGGGCGTCCCGAGCGGACCGACAAAGTCGGCAATATAACCGCCCTGCGGCAGCGTTGCGAGCGTCATCGTCGCGCCGCCGACGATCTGGAAGATGATCGTAACCAGCCCCGCTTCCCTGTCGCAGCCGGCAACGGTGAGCGGGATGCGCTCGCCGCGCTCATCGGCGCGGAGGATGATAAACTGCCCTGCCTTTGCCTTTTTGGCAATGAGAGGTGCCCTGACGTCCATCCGCATGACGGTGGGATTGAGCGCCTCTTTTTTAACGATCTCGAACATAAATCCTGAAATAACTCCTTTGCATAATTTCATCATGTATTATACTCCGCGCCCCGCAGCTTGTCAATGGGGTGTTTTGAATTTTTCCCATTCTTCCACATTCTCTTGACATAACAGCGCAAATACTTTATACTGATAGTCAGGTCAAAATAAAATATTGGAGAAAACTATGGCAACTGTAAAAATCGTAACCGATTCCAACAGCGGCATCACGCAGGCGGAGGCAAAAGAGTTGGGGATCTCCGTCATCCCGATGCCCTTCCTCATCAACGGCGAGGACTTTTTGGAGGACATCAACCTCACGCAGGCGGAGTTCTACAATCACTTAGAGAGAGAAGCGAACGTCTCCACCTCTCAGCCCGCCGTCGCGACCGTGACCGACCTCTGGGACTCCCTGCTCGCCGAGGGCGACGATGTGGAGATCGTGCACATTCCCATGTCGAGCGGACTCTCCGAATCCTGCCACACGGCGATAGGCCTCGCCAAAAACTACGGCGGGAGAGTGCACGTCGTGGACAATCAGCGCATCTCCGTCACGCAGAAGGCCAGCGTCTTTGACGCGATGAAGCTCGTCAAAGCGGGAAAGAGCGCAAGCGAGATCGAAGCGTACCTCATGAAGACGAAGTTTGACAGCAGCATCTACATTTCGCTGGATACTCTGAAATACCTCAAAAAGGGCTGCAGGCTCACTCCCGCC
>DXBS01000143.1 GCA_019116405.1 Candidatus Gallimonas intestinigallinarum
CCCCTGTTTGCCGCTTATGCGGCTTATGCGGAAAGGTGAGATAGCGCGCGCTATTATGTTGCGATTTGCGCGCTATCGAGGAAAACCGCGCACAGAGCATAGCGACTGCGGGGTTTTCCTGAATCTCACGACATTCTCATACCGCAGCACTCGCAAAAAGATTTCGCAGAAAGATTTTTTGCGAAGAGAAGCGGCGAGCGTTTTAAGCGCGGCGTTCGGCGCAGCCGAACCGCCCGCAAGATGTGCTCCGCCGCGACGACGTCAGTTCGAAAAGAATTTCGTGAAATATCTTACTTCTTTTTATTCGTCTTGGTCTTGGAAGGCGAAAGTTTTGCGGGCTTTTCCATCGCGCCGGCACGGACGAGCAGGCTGCGGACGGTCTCGGTGGGCTGAACACCCTTTGCGAGCCACTCCTTTGCCTTCTCCACATCCACGGTGAGCGTGACGGGCTCGGACTTGGGATCATAGAAGCCGATCTTCTCGATATACTCGCCCGTTGCCGCCTTGCGCGCATCCACCACGACGATACGATACACGGGGGACTTTTTGTCGCCCATGCGTACCAATCTCATTTTGACCATTGTACTTACCTCCGGAAATATTCTCTGAAATTATCTGCAACCCGCGCGGGTTTTGCTTGCTCGTTTGTTGTCCGTCAGAAAGGCAGACGCATCTTGCCCTTGCCGCCCTTTAACTGCTTCATTATAAGCTTGGTCTGCTCGAACTGCTTTAGAAGCTGGTTGATCTCCTGCACCGTCGTCCCCGAACCCAGCGCAATCCTGCGCTTGCGGGAGGAGTTGATGATGGAGGGATTGTCGCGCTCCTTGGGCGTCATGGAGAGGATGATCGCGCGGATGCGCTCGATGCGCTTTTCGTCCACGTCCCCCTCTTTGATTTTAAGTTTGCTCCCGGGGAGCATGCTCATGAGCGCGCTTGCGCCGCCCATCTTTTTGAGCGCCTCGAACTGGTCGAGGTAGTCGGCGAGCGTGAAGGAATTTTCGCGCATCTTGCGCTCCAGGTCCTTCGCCTGCTGCTCGGTGACCGCCTCCTGCGCCTTTTCGATGAGCGAGAGAACGTCGCCCATGCCCAGGATGCGGGACGCCATGCGGTCGGGATAGAAGGGCTCGAGGTCGGTGAACTTCTCGCCCACGCCGATGAACTTGATGGGCTTGCCCGTAACCGCCTTGATGGAGAGGCACGCGCCGCCGCGCGTATCGCCGTCCAGCTTGGTGAGGATGACGCCCGTGATATCCAGGCGCGCGTTGAAGGTTTCGGCGACCGTGACGGCGTCCTGACCTGTCATCGCGTCGACGGTGAGCAGCGTTTCCGTGACAGGAACCGTCTTTTTGATCTCCTCCAGCTCCTGCATGAGCGCGTCGTCGATGTGAAGCCGCCCCGCCGTATCGATGATGACGGTATCGTATCCCATCTTCAGCGCGTATTCCACCGCCTGTTTGGCTGTCTTTGCGGGCGCCTGCGTGCCCTTTTCAAAGACCTCGGTCTCGACGCGCTTGCCGCCCACTTTGAGCTGCTCGATCGCGGCGGGACGGTAGATGTCGCAGGCAACCAGAAGGGGCTTCTTGCCCTGCTTTTTTAAGAGGAATGCAAGCTTTCCGCACATGGTCGTCTTGCCCGCGCCCTGCAAACCGCACATCATGATGACGGTGGGCGGCTTGGAGGCGACCTCCAGCTTGGCGTTTGCAGGACCCATCAGGTTGATGAGCTCCTCGTTGACAATCTTGATGACCTGCTGGGCGGGGTTGAGAGACTGCAAGACCTCCTGCCCGACCGCCTTTTCGGACACCTCGGCGATAAACTGCTTGGCAACCTTTAAGTTGACGTCCGCCTCCAGCAGGGCAATGCGCACTTCGCGCATGGCGGAGCGGATCTCCAGCTCCGTCAGCTTTCCGCGCTTGGTGAGCTTGGAAAAAATATGATTGAGCCGCTCGGAGAGCGATGCAAAAACTGCCATGTCACTTCCCTCCTTACGAAAGTTTTTCGCGGTTGCTCTCGAAGAGCGCCTTCGCCTCCTCGGAATAATCGCGGTCGATGAACGCTTTTAGTTGCGCGCACTGTTCGGGCGCGAGATTTTCCTGCGCCCAGTTGACGAGATTTGTCATCATCAGCGACTGCGCCAGTGAGCTCTCCGTCAAAAGGCGGGAAAAGTGCAATTTTTCCTCGTACTACTCCATGAGGCGGCGCGCCTTCTGGAGCGTATCGGAGACGCTCTGCCGCGAACACCCCTTCTGCTCGGCGATCTCCGCAAGGGACAGATCGCAGTTGAAATACAGATCGGTGACCTCGCGCTGGGTCTCGGTGAGGAGCGGATTGTAAATATCCCACAGCCGCAAGAAATGCAGATCCATCGTCTCCCTCCGTTTCCATGCCGTATTATACAGGAATCGTGCACGCCTGTCAAGCAAAATCACTTGACAGATGAAATTTTCACGCCGATTTTATCTGCGCTTTTTTTGCATGGCGCGCGCCTGCATATGTCCGATCGCGCGCCTGAGCCTCATAAGCGGCAACGTGCGCCGCCGCGCATCTGCGCGGCGGCGCACATAATTCATGCAGCGATATGAGGAGCACTCCCGTACCTTAAAAGAAGCCCTCGACGAACTGCTCGGCATCGAACAGCTCCAGATCGTCGATCTTCTCGCCGACGCCCGCAAAGACGACGGGGATCTTGAGTTCACCGCACAGCGAAAAGACAAAGCCTCCCTTGGCGGTGCCATCCAGCTTGGTCAGCACGATGCCGTCCAGCTCGACCGCCTCGTCGAAGATCTTTGCCTGGCTCATCGCGTTCTGCCCCGTCGTCGCGTCCAGAACGAGGTACTTTAAGAACTGCGCCTCGGGCCACTCGCGTCTGACGACGCGGTCCATCTTCTGCAATTCTTTCATCAGGTTTTCCTTGACGTGCAGTCTGCCCGCCGTATCGACGAGCACGACGTCCGTTCCCCGCGCCTTCGCTGAGGAGACGGCGTCAAAGATGACCGCCGCGGGGTCGCTGCCGTCCTCATGCTTGACGATGCGCACCTTGGCGCGCTCCGCCCAGACGCCCAGCTGATCGATCGCCGCCGCGCGGAAGGTGTCCGCCGCCGCGACCGTCACCGTCTTTCCCTGCCGCACGAACCAGTTGGCGACCTTGCCGATGGTCGTCGTCTTGCCCACGCCGTTGACGCCGACAAACATGATGACGCAGGGATAGGTGAGCTCGGGCACGGGCGCCTCGTTGAGGGTGTCCTCGAGAATGTCCTTCAAAAGATCGGTGACGAACTGTTCATCCTTGACCTTTTGCCCGATCGCCTCCTCTTTGACCTGATCGATGACGTCCTCCGCGGTGCGCACGGAGACGTCGGCGGAGATGAGGATCTCCTCCAGTTCGTCATAGAACGCATCGCCCAGCTTATTCTTTAGAAACAGCTGCCGCATCTTGGCAGACACGCCGTCCTTTGTCTTTTTCAACGCATCGCGAATTTTTCCGAAAAAACTCATCAAAACCTCCTCACATGTTCACGAATTTTCTCACGCAAAGGCGCAATTCCGTGATCTGAGAGGGCGGTCGCGGGCACGCCGCTCTGCGGCTGACCGCACGTCTCGTGCGGGTAGCCCCCGCCCTCGGTCAAGAAATTGCCTTGCATATGGCAATTTCTTAAGTTCGGGCATGCGCCGAAGCCGCACCGCGGCTGTCGGCATAACGCACGTCCTTACCCCTCTCTTGACGCGAACCCCTAGGGGCTTACCA
>DXBS01000144.1 GCA_019116405.1 Candidatus Gallimonas intestinigallinarum
TGCAGAAGATCCGCGGCAAGCAGATCGCGATGATCTTCCAGGAGCCCATGACCAGCCTCAACCCCGTGTTCCGTATCGGCTATCAGCTGGACGAAATGGTTCTGCTGCATCAGCCCGGCTGCACCAAGGAACAGGCGAAGGCGCACAGTCTGGAGATGCTCAAGCTGGTCGGTATCGCGGCGCCCGAGCGCGTCTATAAGTGCTACCCGCACGAGCTTTCCGGCGGTATGCGTCAGCGCGTTATGATCGCGATCGCGCTCTCCTGCGATCCCAGGCTCATCATCGCAGACGAGCCGACGACGGCGCTCGACGTCACCATTCAGGCGCAGATCCTCGATCTTCTCAGGGAGATCAAGGAGAAGATCGACGGTTCCATCATGCTCATCACGCACGATCTGGGCGTCATTGCGGAGATGGCGGACTATGTGGTCGTCATGTATGCGGGCCGCGTCATTGAAACGGGCACGACGGCGGAGATCTTCCACAACCCGCTGCACCCCTACACGGTGGGACTCCAGAAGAGCAAGCCCGTCGTCAAGCGCAAGGTGGACAGACTGTACAACATCCCCGGTCAGGTCCCCAACCCGATCGATATGCCCAACTATTGCTATTTCAAGGAGAGATGCGACCGCTGCACGGCGAAATGCGAGGGCGATTACCCGCACTTCATTCAGGTCTCGCCGACGCACCGCGTCTCCTGCTATATCTACTATGACGAAGAAGGAGGGGAGACAAATGCGTGAAGCCGTTCAGCCGCAGAACGCTGCCGATGAGCAGGCGATGCTTGCCGCATCCGCGCAGCAATCGGAAGAGCCCGTGGCGGATGAGACCGCTCAGTCGCCCGCCGAGGAGCATGTCCCCACGGCGGAAGAGCATCTCCCGCCCGATCCCGAGGCGCTCCTCGAGGTCCGTCACTTAAAGAAGTACTTCCCCGCCGCAAAGGACTTTTTCGGCCGTCCCACGGCATTCGTCAAGGCGGTGGACGACGTCAGCTTCAAGATCAAAGCGGGCACGACGCTGGGCATCGTCGGCGAGTCCGGCTGCGGCAAGACGACGCTGGGCAGGACCATTCTCCGGCTTCAGCCCGCGACGGCAGGGGAGATCTACTTTGACGGGCTGGACATCAACAAACTGAAAACCGCGGAGATGAACGCGCTGCGCCCGCAGATGCAGATCATTTTCCAGGATCCTTACTCCAGCCTTTCGCCCCGCATGCCCGTCGGCGAGATCATCGGCGAGGCAGTCGCGCAGCATAAGCTTGTGCCCAAGTGCGAGCGCAAGGAGTACGTGCTGGATATCATGAAGAAGTGCGGGCTTCCGTCCCACTACTTCGAGCGCTATCCGCACGAGTTCTCGGGCGGTCAGCGCCAGCGTATCTGCATCGCGACGGCGCTCGCGCTCAAGCCCAAGTTCGTCGTCTGCGACGAGCCCGTTTCGGCGCTCGACGTCTCCATCCAGGCGCAGATCATCAATCTGCTGAAGGACCTGCAGGAGAAGATGAACCTGACCTATATCTTCATTTCGCACGATCTTTCCGTGGTCGAGCATATCTCCAATCAAGTGGGCGTTATGTACCTTGGCAGTTTGGTGGAGTATGCAAACACGGACGACATCTTTGAACATCCCATGCATCCGTATACGGAGGCGCTGTTCTCGGCGGTTCCCATTCCCGATCCCGATGCGCACAGCAGGCGCATCATCCTGAGCGGGGATATTCCCAGTCCCATCAACGCGCCGTCGGGATGCAAATTCCATACGCGCTGCAACCATTGCATGGAGATCTGCAAGGAGGTCGCGCCCAAGTTCCGCGATTACGGAAACGGACACATGGTCGCATGCCATTTGTATCCGCAGGACTGACGCCATGAAACGCAAAGAAAAAAAGCAAAAACCCGAGTTTGTGGACGACGGCAGAACGATCGCCGACATGGACTACGAAAACATTACGGGCTATAAATCCAAGGAGGAGCGGAAAAAGCACGAAGAGCTTCGTTCGCTCAACCTGAGCAAAAAGGAGCGTCGGGCGATCTACAAGGCGTCAATGGCGCAGTTTATGCCCGCATTTCTTTGCTTTATTGCGGCGTTCACGTTCATTTTTGTCATACTGTATTTTTGTATGCGCGGCTGAGCGGCGCGCGGGGCAATGATCCGCGATTTATCGGAAAAGCCGATGAGTTGTATAAGCAATCGTGATAAAAGAAATGAGTGGATTTGTTGCCTTTTTGAATGAATCGTGATAGAATATTATCCGGAAAAACGGGTGGCAGCATGCTGCGCGCCCGTATGTGTGCACATTTGACCATTTCTGCATCCGAGTCACACATGCAGGGAAAAATCATTTCAGGAGGACGCAGTAAATCATGCGTAAGATCATCAGAAGCCTGTTGATCGGTATCATGCTCGTATTGACCGCGATCGGCATTGCGGCATGTTCCGGAGAACAGGAATATACGATAACGGTTGAGTCTACCAGCGGCGTCGGGGTCCCCGGCATTACGGTAAGACTGCTCAAGGACGGCGAACTTCAGGGCGCAGAGTTTACGGACGGGAATGGTACCGTTACGTTCACGCTTCCCGCAGACGAGTACACGATCGAACTGGGCAATCTTCCCGTCGGATATCGTATGAACGGCACATATACGACGGATACGGCAGGCACGCCCGTCACCGTTGAACTGGTCAGTACGGTCATAGAGGGCGAAGCGCCCGATGGTCACATCTACTCCCTCGGCTCGGTCATGTACGATTTCACGTATACCGAAGTCGAAACGGGGGAGACCAAATCGCTCATCGAGCTGCTTGAGACCAAGAGGGCGGTCCTTCTCAACTTTTGGTATATCGGCTGCACCTGGTGTGAGGTGGAATTCCCGCTCATGCAGGAGGCGTACGAGGAATACCAGGACAACCTTGCAATCGTTGCGATCAACCCCGGGATCGACTCCGCGAGTGCCTGTGCAAACTATAAACTGACGACCGGGCTTACGTTTGACGTCACGATCGATGCGGAGATGAATGCGCGCTTCCAGGTGACCGGCTATCCCACCAGCGTCATGATCGACCGCTATGGCGTGGTCTGCGAGATCGAAGCGGGCGGCATTACCGACGTCAATATCTTCCGTCAGCTCTTTGATCAGTACACGGATGAGGACTACGAGCAGGATATCGGCGGAGCGGGCGAGCTTGAGGTGCCCGATGTGGAAGCGCCTGGCCTCGGCGAGTTCGCAGGGGCGCTCAACGATCCCGAGACGGCATCCGACTTCGAGTATCGCTTTGACGAAAACGAATACAACTGGCCCTGGCTCATTTCCGGGGACGGGTACGTCTATAACTCCAACAGCTCTGAGGACGGTTCCCCCAAGAACAGCTCCTTCGCGATCTTCTATCTTGACGCTACGTTGGAAGAAGACGAAGTTCTTGCGTTTGAGTACATGACCGATTCCGAGGCAGACGGCGATATCTTCTACTTCTTCGTCGACGGCGAGATCGTGGGGGAATTCTCCGGTTCCAACGACTGGACGAAGTACTACGCTTATCTCGGCGACGGCGAGGAGCATGAGTTTGCCTTTGCCTACGTCAAGGATGCAACGCTTGCCGTCGGTGAGGATACCGTCGGCCTCAGGAATATGCGCATCACCGATGTCGGCGAGATTGAGTCGGAGGGCGGCTATCTGGAGATCCTTCGCCAGGCGGCGACAGGCTACGATGCCAGCGATCCCGATAACCCCGTCTATACCGAGTATGCTGATATCTATCTTGCAGACGACGGATTCTACCATGTCGGCACGAAGGAGGACGGCGCGGCGGCAAATGGCGATCCCTACCTGCTTGCCGAGATAAACGAAGATACCCTTTGGGGTCCCGCGATTTATCCTACGCTTGTCGATATACTCAGCAGAGTCTGCGACGCGAAGGGCAATCCCATCTCTTCGCTCGTCGAGCAGCTGGACGAAGAGGATCGCTTCCTTTACGACCGTTCGGATCTCATCACGGAGTATGCATGGCTTGGCAGATTCTCCGATATCATGTACACCCCTGTCACGGAAGAGCTTAGGGATCTGCTGATCGAAATTGTCGGTATGCTGGGCAACGATAATCCCAACGATAACGAGACCGAGTGGCTGGAGATCTGCCGCTATCTCGAGCAGTTCGGTAATTACGAGCCCATGATCAACCCCATTCTCGGGCTTACCAACGACTTTGCGATCGATATGCTGTTCAGCACGGACGGCGTCAACAACGCAAACCATGTCACGATCAATAAGATCTTTGTACCCCGCGGCATGCGTTATCGCTTCGTTCCCGAAGAGACGGGGACCTACATCTTCTATTCCGTCGGCAACCACAACGCGGGCGGAAACGAGACGATGGCATGGCTGTTCGACGGCGACGGCAACCAGATGGCGGAAAATGCGGGCGGCGAAGGCAGACCTTCCGTGGCCGTCAACGGCAACTTCGAGATCGTTGCCGACCTCATTGCAGGGGAGGAATACTATCTTGCCTGCGCATACTTCTCGGTCGGTTACTTCGGCGAGTACGACTTCTACTGCCAGCGCTATGAAGGCGACTATGTCATTTCGCCCATTGCTTCTCCTACATGGACGACGGACGGCGAGGTCAACGAGGACGGCACCACGACCGGCGAGATCATCCTGCCCCTGTATGTGGACGGCGTAGAATATTTTGCAGATCAAGATACATGGTACGTTGTCAATGCAAACGGCGAGCCCGTTGCGCCTGTTATGGTCGATTTTGAGAGCGCAACGTCGTTCAGTTCCCATCCGCTGACATGGTTCATCGAGCAAGGACTTTTCAACTTCAGCGGCAACGGCTTCTACTCGTACGAGAAGTATCAGTCAGTCTATGATCAGATTCCAGAAGAGGACCGCATTGACTATACCGATATCGTAGAAGGATATGCCAAGTCGGCAAATGACAGCGGCTATGTCGTTGCTGATCAGCAACTTGTGGAGATTCTGCGCATCCTGATGCGAATGGAAGACAGATTCACGCCGGATATTTCGTGGCTGCAGCTGTGCTATTACGCGCGTCCCACGACCTGATCGGCTTTGTAAAGGCAAAAATATCCCCTGAAAATCGTAATGATGACCAGGGACGTGGAACCCTGCCTCCCCTAAAATTTTTAGGGGAGGTGTCCCGCAGGGGCGAAGGGGTGTCCCGCCAAGACGGTGGCTGCGAAGCAGCCGGAAGGGTTGTGTACCCCCTCATCACCGCCTTCGGCGGAGCTTCTCCCCGGGGAGAAGCCTTCTCCCTTGAGGCGAAGGGGTGCGACGCCAAGACGATGCCTGCGAAGCAGACGGAAGGATAGCCTTCCCCTTGGGGGGAAGGTGGACGCGTAGCGGACGGATGAGGGGTAATATTTCACCCCTCAGACGCCTTCGGCGCCAGCTCCCCTAACAAAGTCAGGGGAGCCCAAAGGCAATCATTGCCTCCCATGAAAATTCACAGGGAGGGCAGGTGCAGAGAACTATCCCATGCCTCCCATGAACCGAAGGTTTAGGGGAGGTGGCTGCGAAGCAGCCGGAAGGGTGTCAGCAGGTGTTAATTGAATTTCTCCCGCCTTCGGGCGGTCAGAGAGAATATTTTTGGAGGTAACTTATGAGCAAAAGACTGAAAGCAGCGCTGCTTGTCTGTATGCTGTTCTGTCTTACGTTGTTCGGCGCGGTGCTCGCGGCTTGCACGCCAAGCGAGAATCCCGGTGACGGCGGCGATCCGATCACCGAGCCCGAAACGGCGACGTACAACGTAACGGTAACAGATGCGGCAGGCAATAAGCTGCCCGGAATTCAGGTACAGTTGTGTACGTTGGACGGCACTTGCTATCTGCCTGTCACGACGAATGCGAACGGCGTGGCGACACTTACCGGTCCCGCCGCGACCTATCACATCCAGATCTATAAGACGCAGTGGGATTCCATCGTTGCGGAGTATCCTGAAGCAACGTATGAGGACATTACGACGACGGAAGGGGTGTACGACTACACGCTTGTCATCGATTATGGAGCTCTCTCCTACACCTATACCATTGTGGATGAGGACGGCAACCCTGTCCAGGGCGCAATTCTGAGTGTTACGCTTATGGCGTACGATGAGACAGGGGAATCCGGGGACTACGTAACGTACTATGCAACGTC
>DXBS01000145.1 GCA_019116405.1 Candidatus Gallimonas intestinigallinarum
GGCAGGGATACCACGCAAAAAAGCCCCATAAAGGGGCTTTTTGCGTGGTGCACCCGGCGGGGATACTTCGGCGGCAAGCCGCCGCGTGCGCCTCGTCGTCGGAATGCTTCCGCAAGCGGGCATTCCTCCTAGCGTCGGACGAACCCGGTGGGGCGATGCGGCAGAGATACCACGCAAAAAAGCCCCATAAAGGGGCTTTTTGCGTGGTGCACCCGGCGGGGATCGAACCCACAACCTTCAGCGTCGGAGGCTGACACGCTATCCAATTGCGCCACGAGTGCAATTCAATTATACCCATTATAGCACAAGTCGGACAAAAATGCTTTCTATTTTGGGGGGATTGTGCTATAATTTCAAAAAAAATTTGCGGGAGGTCGCCATGCACGAGCGGGTCGTGGTCGGAATGAGCGGCGGTGTGGACAGTTCGGTCGCCGCGCTTCTCTTAAAAGAACAGGGTTACGACGTCGTCGGACTGTTCATGCGCAACTGGGAGGAGTCGGATGAGAACGGCGCCTGCACGGCGGACGAGGACTATGCCGACGTCGTGCGCGTGTGCGGACTCCTCGACATTCCCTATTACACCGTCGATTTTTCCAAACAATATATGGACCGCGTCTTTGCGCACTTTCTCGCCGAGTACCGCGCGGGCAGGACGCCCAATCCCGATGTTCTGTGCAACCGCGAGATCAAGTTTGGTCCCTTCAAGGACTATGCCCGCCGGTTGGGCGCGGACTATATCGCCACGGGGCACTACTGCGCCATCTCGCATGAGGGCGGCGTGCACCGCCTCTTAAAGCCTAAGGATGCCGCCAAGGATCAGACATACTTTCTCAATCAGCTCTCGCAAGAGCAATTGGAGGGCGTCTTGTTTCCGCTTGCCGACCTTGAAAAGGCGGAAGTCCGCGCGATCGCAGAGCGGCACGGGCTTGCCACGGCGCGCAAGAAGGACTCCACGGGCATCTGCTTTATCGGCGAGCGCAACTTCCGCAAGTTTCTGCGCGAGTACCTGCCCGCGCAGCCGGGCAAGATCGTCACGCTGGAGGGCGAGGAGGTCGGTGAGCACATCGGGCTCATGTACTACACGCTGGGGCAGCGCCGTGGGCTCGATCTCGGCGGCAGGAAGGGGGAGGAGGGCAGGTGGTTCGTCGTCAGAAAGGACCTTGCCCACAACATTCTCTATGTCTCGCACGGGGACGAGCGCCCGCTCTTTTCGGACGGTTGCACGGTGGAGGGGGTCAACTTTATTCCCTTCCCGCCTGAAAAAGATGCGTTTATCTGCCGCGCGAAGATGCGCTACCGTCAGCCCGAGCAGGGCGTGCGCGTCGAGCGGACGGGCGAGACGTCGCTTACCATCTGCTTTGACGAGCCGCAGCGCGCCGTCACGGAGGGGCAGTATGCCGTCCTCTATGACGAGACGCAGTGCCTGGGCGGCGGCGTCATCACGTCCTCTTTTCGCAAGATGGCGTGACGGACGCAAACAATCTTCGTATAAAATTTATGAAAGTTGTCAATACCTTCCGCACAGATGCGGAGGGTATTTTGGTATGAAAAAAGCGGCAGTTGTATTTCTCCTGGCGGCGGCGATCGGACTGATTGCGCTCCTTGCTTGCAGCACGCAGACGGGCGGGAGCGCGGCAAACACGGAGTACCTGCGCATCCATATCCGCGCCAATTCCAACGGGGAAGCGGACCAGGCGGTCAAGTACAAGGTGCGCGACGGCATCGTGGCGTACCTCACCCCGTTGGCGGCGTCCTGCACGACCAAGCAGCAGGCGATCAATGCCATCTCGGAAAATCTGACGGGCATTGAGGCGGTCGCCGAACGCGTCCTGCGCGAGAACGGCTATTCCTACGGCGCGCGGGCGAGCATCCGGGCGGAGGAATTTCCCACGCGCGTCTATGACGGCGTGACGCTGGAGGCGGGCGTATACGATGCGCTCATCGTCGAACTGGGGACGGGCGCGGGAGACAACTGGTGGTGCGTCGTCTATCCGCCGCTCTGCTTTACGGGCGGCAACGTCAGTGTGACCTACCGCAGCAAGATTTTGGAGATCATTGAAAGTTTTTTTGATTAGTGCATTTGGGGTGCGCCTTTCGCTTTGGCGGAAGGCGCGCCTTATATTTTGGCGCAAAAAATGGGATACGTCCGTGTAAAATGAAGCCGTCTGCATAATTTTTTCCCGAATTGCGCAAGGTGGACGTAGGAGGACAGTATGAAGAAAGGTTTGATGATCGGTGCGCTGTCGCTTGCACTGCTTGCAGCGGCGGTCGCGGGCGTCGCGGGCGGTCACGCCATGCACGCCGAAACGCAGCTTGTCGCCGTCCAGACGGCGGTGCTGCGGCAGGGAAGCTCGGGCGGCGAGGTCAAGGAAGTCCAGCGCCGCCTGAAGAACTGGGGCTACTATTCGGGCGCGGTGGACGGCATCTTCGGCGAAGGGACGCGCAAGGCAGTCATCAGTTTTCAGCAAAAGAACGGGCTGACGGCGGACGGCATCGTCGGCAAGGCGACCTATAAGGCGCTGGGCATGAACGACTCCTACAATGCGCTCAACGGCTCCTCTTCGAGCAGTTCGGGCGGCGTCAGCGGCTATACCTCGTCGGACGTCTACCTCATGGCAAAGGCGATCTATGCCGAGGGCAGAGGGGAGAGCTACACGGGGCAGGTCGCCATCGGCGCGGTCATCATGAACAGGGTTAAAAGCCCCGATTTCCCCAACACGATCGCGGGCGTCATCTACCAGAAGGGCGCCTTCACCGCGGTGGACGACGGGCAGATCAATCTGGAGCCCAACGACACGGCGTACCGCGCCGCGCGCGACGCCATCAACGGCTGGGATCCCACCTACGGGTGTCTGTACTACTACAACCCCGCCGTCGCGACCAGTTCATGGATCTTCGGCAGGGAAACGGTGACGGTCATCGGCAAGCACGTCTTTGCCATTTAAGGAGGAGTTATGGAGAAAAAGATCGGGAAAAACATGTCCAGCGGCGCAAAAAAGGTAGAGGCGCTGGGCGACGACGCACAGCAGATAAAGCCGCAGGAGACTCCTGCGCGGCAGACCAAGGGCGTCCGTAAAACGCAGAAGCGCACAAGTCAGCAGAGCGCGGCGCAGCAGGCGGTGCAGGCGGAACAGGAGGCGGCGGACGCCCGCTTCGAAGCCGCCAAGGCGCGCGCTGCCAAAAAGGAAGCGAAGAAGCTTGCGCTCGCGCAGAAGAAGCAGGAAAAACTCACGCAAAAGCTGGAGGCGCGCGAGAAAAAGGAGGAGGCGGCCGCTGCGAGCAAGAGCGAGCGCGCGGAGAAGCTCGCCCGGAAGGCGGCAAGAAAGCAGATGCTCGCCACCGAGAGCGAAGCAGAGCGCACGGCGCGGCGCAACCGCGAAAAGCGCGCCCGCCTCGCTGAGCGCAGGCAAAAGCAGGAGGCGCGCGAACAGAAGCTCAAGGAAAAGCAGGAGGCGCGCAAGAAGGCGCAGGAGAGGCGCGCTTCGCAGCGCAGGGATAACAAGAAGTCGGGCGGCGGCAAGAAGCGCGCGCCGGGCATCGGCGGCTGGATCGCCGCAGTCAGCGTGCTGGGGGCGGCGTGCCTTGCCTTGGCGACCGTCGTCACGGCGGGATATTTCCGCATGAACGACATGATGATGCAGTCGGCAAACGGATATCGCGCCACCCTCTACGAGCTGGTCTCCGTCTCCGAGGACATGGACGACAACTTTGCAAAGCTGCGCATCTCCTCGGGCACGGGCGAACAGCGCACGCTGCTCACGGAGATCCTGGTGGACAGCGCCATCCTGGAGAGCGCGCTTGAAAAAATGCCCGTGGACGCGGCGACGGGGACGGACATGTCCTCCTTTATCAACCGCACGAACGCGACGGCGCGCGCCATGCTGCAAAAGCTCTCCTCGGGCGGCACGCTCACGCAGGAGGACCGCGAGCGCCTCGCGGCGCTGTACGAGACCAACGCGACGCTGTGCGCCGAACTCAACGACCTCGCGCTGCACACGCCCGCCGATCAGCTGCAGGCATTCTTTGACGGCGCGCAGGGGGACGTCACCAACCGCCTCTCCGAACTCGGGCAGGGCATGCGCGCGGAGCGCAAGGAGATAAGCGACGTCCCGTTCGCGGGCGAGGGCAACGTGGAGGACAATCAGCTCGCGGGCGTTGTGGAGATCACCGCGTCGGACGCCGAGCAGAAGGTGCGCCAGTACTTTGAGGGCTACCATATTGCCGACGTCAGGCTGACGGGCGAGACGCTCGCGCGAGACGTCAGGGCGTACAACTTTGTGCTGACGGACGAGAACGGCACGGAATTCTTTGCACAGGTCACCAAGAACGGCGGTCAGCTCGCCTTCTTTGACAGCTTCGAGGCATGCACCACCAAGAATTTCGATCTGGACAGCTGTGATACCATCGCGCAGGCGTATTTAAAGACGCTGGGCTATGAGCATCTGACGCCCGTCTGGTTCTCCGATGCGGGCATGGTCGCCTCCATCACCTACGTCGCCGAGATCGAGGGCGTGCGCGTCTATCCGGACATGATCCGCGTGCGCGTCTGCGAGGAGAAGGGCAGAGTGGTCGGTATGGATGCAAGGGGGTATCTCGTCAACCACCACGGCGAGCGGAACACGTCGCCCGCCCTCAGCAAGGCGGAGGCGCAGGCAAAGCTCTCTTCCGATCTGGAGGTGAAGTCGGCGCATCTCGCGCTCATCCCCGTGCGGGGCAGGGAGATGCTCACCTATGAGTTCGTCTGCATGAGCGGCGAGGAGCAGTTCATCCTCTACCTCGATGCCCGCACAGGCGAGGAAGTGCGCATCTTCCGCGTGCACGCGAGCGCGCAGGGCAGCTACCTTTCGTAACGGAACATTGCATGAAACAGCCGGGCAATTGCCCGGTTTTTTCTTGGAAAAATTGCGCCTGCCGTCCGCCGCGCGGGATGCGGAACGTGACAAAATCAACTTCTTGACAGAAAGCGCGCGCAAACTCTTGCAAAATGGCGCGATTTGAAGTAAAATAGGCATAGTGTACGGGCATTTGTGCGCCCGCTTCACAAAAGAGATCGGAACGGGAGGGAGTTATGTTTCACGTCGTGCTGGTACAGCCGGAGATCCCGCAGAACACGGGCAATATCGCGCGCACCTGCGCCGCGACGGGCTGTACGCTGCACCTCGTCCGTCCGCTCGGGTTTGAAATTTCCGATAAATACCTGAGGCGCGCGGGGCTGGATTACTGGCACCTCGTCAACGTGGAAGTGCATGAGAGCCTCGAAGCCTTTCTTGCGCAGTACCCCGCGGCAAGGCTGCACCTGTTCACGACCAAGGCAAAGCGGACGTATACGCAGGCGCAGTACCGCGCGGGGGACTTCCTCGTGTTCGGGCGGGAGACGCGCGGGCTGGACGAAGAATTTTTAGTGCAGCACCCCGAGGAATGCGTCCGCATTCCCATGCGGGAGGAGGCGCGCTCCTTAAACCTCTCCAACAGCGTTGCGATCGCCGTGTATGAGGGCCTGCGGCAGAACGATTTTGCCGCCCTCGCGCAGGAAGGCGACCTGCACCGCCTTACATGGTGAGGCGGTTCGCGCCCGTGCTTGCTGCCATACTCTGGCTGGCGGGGACAATTCTGCTGTTTTTGCCCCTGCCGCAAAGTATCGCGGCGGAGGAAAAATATCTCTGTTTTTGGGAGAGCGGCGTGACGGAGGAGAGCTACGCCTCTGCCTTTGCCGATTTTGCGGGCGCGGACGAGGCGCGCATTTTTTTGCAAAGGGACGGAAAGACGGGCGTGATCGCCCCGTCGCAGGCATACGGCGCGGCATACCGGACGCTGGATGCGGGCAGCTATCCGGAGGTGCTCTCCCTCTCGCAGGAGGGCTGCACGCGGCTGGAGCGCGCGGCACTCGTGCGCATCTTCTCGCGCAGGCTCTGGTACGCGAACGGGTTGTTTGTCTGGAACGGCGAGACGCTCGTCCCTGTCGACGCGACGCGCAGCGATCATGACGGCACGCTCACTCTCTTTGCGGGCTTCCCCACGGCGGAGACCATCGCAGAGCTCGGCGTGACGACGATACATTGCCGCGAGGGCGTGGAGCTTTCCGCTGCCCGCCTCGAAGGGACGCAGGTTGCGCGCATTCTCGTTGCTCCGCCCTATGCTTCGGACGGGAGCGTCGTCACACTGGAGACGGCGGGCGGCAGGCGCATCGTGTGCGCCGCGCCGACGGCGACCTCGCTCATCCTGCCCGACGCGGACTATGCGGACGAGGGCGCGCTCGCTGCCTGCACCTCGCTCTGCGAACTGACGCTGCCCTTCGTCGGGAGTGCGAAGAGCAGCGCGGGGAGCAACTTCGAAGGGCTGTTTGCTCACCTGTTTGTCTCAGATTTCAGGTACCGTGTGCCGGAAACGCTTACCAAAGTCACGGTGACGGGCGGCGTGCTCGCGGCAAACGCGTTCTATGCCTGCCCGAGGATCGAAGAGGTGAATGCCTGCACCGTTCCCGCGCAGAATATCGATGCGGACGCCTTTGTCGGCATGGCGGGTCTCCGATCGCTGCACACGCCGCGCGCCGACGTGCGCCTGACGGGAAGTTTTACAGCATCGCCGCTTGCCTGCGGCTGTACGCAATATACAAGGATATAACAACGCGCCGCAGGGCGGAAGGAGGAGAAAAATGCTCAAAAAACTGTTCAGTCGGTTTTTCATCGTCGCCATGACCATCCTTTTGCTCTTTCTGGTCGAAGTCGGCGTCACCGTCGGGCTCGGTTATTTTTTGACCTATCTCCTCATTCTGCTGATCAACGAGCAGTTTGCGGCGTCCTGGGGCATCCTCATCGTACAGGCGATCTCGGGCATCGTCGTGTTCATCACCGCCATTCACGCCGCCAACCGCGACATGGTCCCCGAGACCAAGATCCCGTGGATCTTGTGCATCATCGCGCTCGGACTGTTCGGCGTCGCCATCTACACGACCTTTTCCTCTCACCGCCCCAGCCGCAAGAACCGCACGCGCGCGATACAGATCTTTGAAAATGCCCGTCAGTTTGAAGATGGCGGCGTTCCGCGCGCCCGCCTGGATGCAGAGATGCGCCGCTGGTCGGACGTAAGCGAGGCGCTCTTGAGCAGCAACGACGCGGCGCTCGTCTACGAGAACACCAAGACGGAGTACTTCCCCGTTGGCGAGGCGTTCCGCACCCGCCTCATTGCCGATCTGGAGCGCGCCGAGAAATACATCTTCATGGAGTACTTCATCATCAAGAAAGGCGAATTCTGGAACGAGATCCTCGAAGTGCTCGCGCGCAAGGTAAAAGAGGGCGTCGAGGTGCGCTTCATGTACGACGATATCGGCTGCATGGGCTGCGTCAATACCTTTTATCCCAAAAAGCTTCAAAAGCTCGGCATCAAGTGCCATAAGTTTTCCCCCTTCGTGCCCGTGCTCTCCAACGTGCACAACAACCGCGACCATAGAAAGATCACCGTCATCGACGGCAAGATCGGCTATACGGGCGGCATCAATCTCGCCGACGAGTACGTCAACATCAATTCCCCCTTCGGACACTGGAAGGATACCGCCATCCGCCTGGAGGGCGAGGGCGTCAAGGGGCTGCTGCTCATGTTCTTGAAGCTTTTTAACCTCTCGGCAAAGGGGGAGGCGGAGGACTTCATTCCCTATATCCCCAAGACGTATGAAAAATTCGAAGGACAGGGCTTCGTGCAGCCGTACGGCAGCGGGCCGCGCCCCGTCTATCCGCGCAGCGTGGGCGAGGACGTGTATATCAACATTCTGAGCATGGCGCGTCACTATGTGTGGATCATGACGCCCTATCTCATCATCGACTACCGCATGCGCGAGGCGCTCGTTCTCGCGGCGGAGCGCGGCGTGGACGTGCGCATCATCACGCCGCACATTCCCGATAAAAAGGTGGCGTTTGCGCTCACCCGCTCCAACTATATGGCGCTCATCAAGGGCGGCGTCAAGATCTATGAGTATATGCCCGGGTTTGTGCATGCCAAGGGATTCCTGGCGGACGATAAGGCGGCGGTCGTCGGGACGATCAACCTCGATTATCGCTCTTTCCTGCATCATTATGAAAACGCTGTCTTTATGTATGATACGGCGGCGATCCCCGCCATCAAGGAGGACATGCTTCGCACGATCGCCGCATCCTCCCTGCAGACGCAGGAGGATGCCAAGAAGAACGTCGTCTGGCGGTGGGTATGCGAGATCGCCAAACTGTTTGCGCCTCTTTTTTAAGGCGATACAAACCGCCCGTGCGGCGGACGATTACGGAGGAAGTTATGATCCATTCTCTTTCGGGCGGCGTGCTCTCGGACGGCGAGGTGTACACCTTCGCCAAGGTGGACGTGGCGGGCACGCCCCGCTGGTATCTTGCGCCGTTCAAGGTCGAGGCGGGCGCAAAGGTGCTCGTTCCCTTCGAACGTGAGAATGCGGAGGGGGTCGTTGTCCGCACGGAGAACTGCACCCGTCAGACCGCGCCCGTGCCCGTCGGCAGGGCAAGGCGCATTTTGCGTATTTTATCGTGACATTGTAATATGCTGTGCGCCCCTGCGCGGAATCCTCCGCGCAGGGGCGCGCGTCGGAATCAACGGGCGGGACGACCATCCCGCCGATACGAAAGGAGAGAACTTTGAAGCATCTGTTTTCCTGCCTGAAGGCATACCGCAAGGAAGCCATCCTCGCGCCCCTCTTTAAGCTGTGCGAAGCGGTGATGGAACTGCTCGTGCCCCTGGTCGTTGCGCAGATCATGGACATCGGCATCGCGGGCGGCGACGTCGGCTATATCCTCACGCGCTGCCTTATCCTCGTCGCGTTCGGCGTCGCGGGGCTTGCGTTCGCGCTCACGGCGCAGTTCTTCGCGGCAAAGGCGGCGGTGGGCGCGTCGGCGGAGCTGCGCGCGCGCCTGTTCGACAAGTTGCAGTCCATGTCCTACACGAGCATCGACGAAATGGGCACCGCGACGATGATCACGCGCATGACCAGCGACGTCAATCAGGTGCAGTCGGGCGTCAACATGACGCTGCGCCTGCTGCTGCGCTCGCCGCTCATCGTGTTCGGCGCGATGATCATGGCGTTCACGGTGGACTGGGCGGCGGCGCTCGTCTTTGTCGCAGTCATTCCGCTGCTCGCGCTCGCCGTCATCGGCATCATGGCGCTGTGCATCCCGCTGTACAAAAAGGTGCAGGGCAAGATGGACGGCGTGTATCTCGCCACGCGCGAAAACCTCGCGGGCGTGCGCGTCGTGCGCGCGTTCTGCAAGGAAAAGGACGAAGTTGAACAGTTCGAGGCGCGCAACGCGGCGCTGAGAAAAGAGCAGAAGCGGGCGGGGCGCATCGCCGCGATCACCAATCCTTTGACCTACGCCCTCGTCAACATTGCCGCGATCGCCCTCGTCTGGGTGGGCGCGACGCGCGTGGATGGCGGGATCTTATTGCAGGGCGACGTCGTCGCGCTCTACAGCTATCTCTCCATCATTCTGGTGGAGCTGGTCAAACTCGCAAACCTCATCTTCACGGTCTCCAAGGCGATCTCCTGCGAAAAGCGCATCGAGGCGGTGCTGGAGCGGGAGGGCGAGCCCGCGACGCTCGCGCCCGAGGCGCAGGAGAAGGAGGTGTCGGACGCGCCCGCGTTCTCCTTTGAGGACGTCACGTTCGCCTATCACGGCGGCGGCGCGCCCGCGCTGCACAATATCACTTTCAGCGCACGGCGCGGCGAGACGGTGGGCATTTTAGGCGGTACGGGGTCGGGCAAATCCACCCTCGTCAACCTGCTGCCCCGCTTCTATCCCGCCAGCCGCGGCGCGGTCAAGCTGGACGGCGTCAACGTCAACGCCATTCCTGCGGAAGTGCTTCGCACGCGCGTGGGCGTCGTGCCGCAGAAGGCGGTGCTGTTCAAGGGGACCATCCGCTCCAACCTCCTATGGGGCAACGGCGGGGCGACGGACGAGCAGCTCGCGCGCGCCGTCCGCCTTGCGCAGGCGGAGGACGTCGTCAGGGCAAAGGGCGGGCTGGACGCGCCCATCGAGCAGGAGGGCAAGAACCTCTCGGGTGGACAGCGGCAGCGGCTGACCATTGCACGCGCCCTCGTCCGCGATCCCGAAGTGCTCATCCTCGACGACAGCTCCTCCGCGCTCGACTATGCGACGGACGCCCGGCTCCGGGAGGCGCTCCGGGGGCTGGATTGCACGGTGCTCATCGTCTCACAGCGCACGGCGTCCGTGCGGCACGCGGACAAGATCGTCGTTCTGGACGACGGCGGCATTGCGGGTATCGGCACGCACGAGCAGCTCATGGGCAGCTGCGCGCTCTATCGCGAGATCGCCGCGTCGCAGGCAAAGGAGGCGCTGCAATGAAAACTGTCTCCAGGCGGGAAAATTTCCGCACCATTCTTCGCTACTTAAAGCCGTTTGCGCCTCTTTTGGCGCTCTCCCTGCTGTGCGCGCTCGCGGCCGTCGCCGCGCAGCTCGCCGTGCCCTACTTTATCGGCAAGGCGATCGACTGCATCATCGGCGAGAACAACGTGCACTACGAGGAGATCTTTTCGATCTTCGTCGCGATCGGCGCGTGCATCGCCGTGGCGTTCGTGGCGCAGTATCTTTTAAGCCTCATCAACAACCGCATCGTGTTCCACCTGCTTGCGCAGGTGCGCGAGGATGCCTTTGCCAAGCTCCAGCGCCTGCCATTAAAGTATCTGGACGCCCGCCCGTACGGCGAGGTCGCGGGCATCGTCTTGACGGATGCGGAGCAGTTTGCGGACGGGCTGTTGCTCGGCTTCACGCAGCTGTTAACGGGCGTCACGACCATTCTCGGCGTGCTCGTCATCCTGTTCGTCATGCGCTGGGAGATCGCGCTCGTCGTCGTGTGCGTCACGCCGCTCTCGCTGTTCGCGGCGCGCTTCATCTCCTCGCGCACCTACAAGACCTTCAAGCGTCAGGCGGAAGTGCGCGCCGATCAGACGGCGTTCATCGACGAGGCGATCGGAAATTTAAAAGTCGTCAAGGCGTACACGCACGAGGACGAGAACGCCGAGGTGTTCCGCGAGAAGAATGAGGAATTCAGAAAGTGCGCCCTGCGCGCCGTGTTCTTTGCCTCCACGCCCAACCCCGTCACCCGCTTCATCAACTCCATTGTGTACGCGGGCGTCGCGCTGACGGGCGCGCTCATCTGCATTTCGACGGCGGGAACGGCGGTTGCCTTCACGGTGGGGAGCCTTTCAAGCTGCCTCTTTTACACCAACCAGTACACCAAGCCCTTCAACGAGATTACCGAAGTGCTCGCGGAGTTCCAGAACTCGCTCGCCTGCGCGGCGCGCATCTTTGCGCTCACGGCGGAGGAGGAACAGCCCTCGGACGAAGGCTGCGCGGATCTGGGCAGGGCGAAGGGGGACGTGGCGCTTCAGGACGTCAGCTTCTCCTACCGTCCCGATCAGGAACTCATCCGCGATTTCAACGTCAGCGTGACGGCGGGGCACCGCGTCGCCATTGTCGGACCCACCGGCTGCGGCAAGACGACCATCATCAATCTCCTGATGCGCTTTTACGACGTGGACGGCGGCAGCGTCTCGGTGGACGGGCAGGACGTGCGCAAGATCACGCGCGCCTCGCTGCGCAAGAACTATGGAATGGTGCTGCAGGAGACGTGGCTCAAACGCGCCACCGTGCGCGAAAATCTGTGCATGGGCAAGCCCGACTGCACGGAGGAAGAGATGATCGCGGCGGCAAAGGCGGTGCACGCGCACGGCTTCATCAAGCGCCTGCCCAAGGGGTACGATACGGTCATCGGCGGCGAAGGGTCGCTCTCCGAAGGACAGAAACAGCTTCTGTGCGTGGCGCGGGTCATGATCTGCCGCCCGCCCATGCTCATTCTCGACGAGGCGACGAGCAACATCGATACCCGCACGGAAAAACTGGTGCAGGACGCCTTCGCCAAGCTCATGGAGGGCAGGACGTGCTTCATCGTCGCGCACCGCCTCTCCACCATTCAGAATGCGGACGTCATTCTCGTCATGAACGCGGGCAGGATCGTCGAGCAGGGCACGCACGAGCAGCTTCTCAAAAAGGGCGGCTTCTACGCGCAGCTCTACCAGGCGCAGTTCTGATTTTTGTCAACTATGCGCGGCGCGCCCGAACGGGCGCGCCGCGCTTTGTGTTGATCGGGAGAATCAGCCGCTTCGGGGCGTCATTCGGCTTGCTGCGCGGCGGAACGCTGCTAAGCGTTCCGCCGCGCATTGATTTTCACTAAATTTTTAAAATGGCGGTGAGGAGCGTTTACTTTTTGCGGGCGTTGTGTTAGAATACAAGGCATGAAACAGACTGCGCACATTCGCCGCCGCCTTGGAAGCGGCGTTCAGATCGTCCTCGTCGGCGCGCTCACGGGCGTGCTCGTCGGGGTGCTCGTCTCCCTCTATGCGGCGCTCGCCGCCGCGGCGGAGGACTTTGCGCGCGGCTACTATCGCTTCTTCCTCGATCATCCCGCATTTGTGCCTCTTCTCTTTCTGGCGCTCGCGCTCGGGGCGATCGTCGTGGGCGGAGTCGTCCGCTTTCTGCCCCTCATCCGCGGCAGCGGCATCCCGCAGACGGAGGGCGCGATGCGCGGACTTATGCGCTTTCATTGGTACCGCGAGCTGACGGGCATGTTCGCGGTCAGCCTGTTCACCATCTTTATGGGGCTCTCCGCGGGCGGCGAGGGGCCGAGCATCCTCATCGGCGGGGCGCTCGGACACGGCGCGAGCGATCTTCTGCGGCGCAACGCGCTCATAAGGCGCTATCAGATCACGGGCGGCGCGTGCGCGGGGCTCGCCGTCGCCTTCAATGCCCCGCTCACGGGCATGGCTTTCGCATTCGAGGAGGGACAGAAGCGCTTCACGCCCGAGGTATTTTTCTGCGCGGTGTCGGCGGTCGTCGTCGCGGTGCTCATGCGCATGCTGCTCGCCGTGCCGCTGGGGCTGCCCGTCGGCGCCTACTTTTCCACCTTCGTCTTTTCCGACTTCACGCCCGTCTTTTACGCCTACGTTCTTGGCGCGGCACTTCTTACCGCGCTGCTCGGCGTGGGGACGTACTATCTCATCTTCCTCGCGCGCAGGCTGTTTAAAAAGCTGAAGTTCTGGAAGTGGACGGGCAAATTTCTCCTTCCCTTCCTGTTCGCGGGCGGGGCGGGGCTTGTCTCGCTCTATGCGATCGGCGGCGGGCATGCCTTCATCTCTGATCTGGGCAGCGCCTCGCAGGCGAGCATCTCCGTCTTTTCCTCGCCGCTCTGG
Organism: Candidatus Gallimonas intestinigallinarum; assembly: GCA_019116405.1. The sequence goes on from DXBS01000145.1 coordinate 13,253, forward strand.
GCGAGCCTATTGATCGTCGTTGTTCTTAAGCTCGTCGCCACCGTGCTCAACATGGGCGCGGGCGTGCCGTGCGGCGCGTTTGTTCCCATGCTCGCCATCGGTGCGGGGCTGGGCGCGCTGCTCAGCCTTCTCGCGCAGACCATGGGCATGGATCCCGCCTATACGGACATGCTCATCGTCATCTGCATGGCGACGTACTTCACCGCCATCGCCAAGGCGCCCGTCACGGGCATCGTGATGACGGTGGAGCTGACCTGGAACTTCATGTTCCTGCTGCCCGCGGTCATGGGCGTCGCGGCGGGGTATTTGGTCGGCGATATCTTCCACACCAAGCCCGTGTATGAGCGCCTGCTCGACGAGATGCTCGAAGAAGAGGACAAACCGACGTTGTTTGCGGCGCGCTACTTCGTGAATGGCACGGGTATGGCGGCGGGGCGGCGCATCCGCGACGTTTTGTGGCCCGCGGACGTACGCATCACCCGCATTGAGCGGGGAGAAGAGCGCATCCTGCCCGACGGCAATACGCTCATTTTGGAGGGCGATGTCCTTACCGCAGAGGGCGAAGAGAAGGAATCGCGCGCCGTGCTCGCCGAGATCATCGGTGCGGAGGTGCCGTAGCGCAGGCAGAAGCGTCCGCCGCGCGGTCTAAAAGAGAATTTTGCGAAAGTCCCGCTTTGGCGGGATTTTTTCGTATAAAGCGCGCCCCTTCCGCCCATAATGAGATTGAGTAAGGGAGGAACGGTATGGACTTTACCAAGACGCAGACCTTTTACAACCTCGCACGCGGGTTCGCGGGCGAGTGTCAGGCGGGCATGCGGTACCAACTTACGGCAAAAGCTGCGATGAAGCAGGGCTATGAGGTCCTTGCGGACACCATCCGCTCGATCGCAAAGAATGAGACAAATCATGCGAAGGTATTTTTTGAAGCATTGCTTCAGAATGCGGGAAGCTGCGACGATGTGCACATCGATGCGCACTATCCCTTCCATGCGGGAACGCTGGAGGACAACCTTCGTTTTGCGGCGATGGATGAGGAGTCCGAGGCGGAGGAGTTGTATCCCTCCTTTGCCAAGATCGCGCGCGAGGAGGGGTTTGGGCAAATCGCGCTCAAATTCGAACAGATCGCGAAGGTGGAGAGCCATCATCGGGTCATCTTCAACTATCTGTATGAGGCGTTCAAGGACGGCTCCCTCTACAGCGCGGACAGACCGATGCTGTGGGTCTGCAGCGAGTGCGGATACATGCACACGTCAAAGGACGCATGGAATATCTGTCCGCTGTGCGGCGCGTCCCAGGGGGAAGTCGAACTTCACCTCCCCTACGCAAAGGATCATCTCTGAAAGACGCCTGTCTCAGAGGTTGATCAAGGAGGAAAAACGATGAAGAAGACAAACAACAAGACTTCGAACGGCGCACAGAACGCGCAGAATGCAAAGAACGCAAAGAATTCGCAGAACGCGAAGAACAGCGGCAGCAATGAAACGCAGAACTGCGGCCGATAAGCGCTCCCTTCAAAAGGGCGCGGACATGAAGTCGGAAGAGGACGTCCTCGGCAGCTACACGGGCATCTGTACGGAAGATTGCTATGAAAAACCCGTGCAGGACGCGGACGATCTCTGAGCAAACGGGGCGGGTGACCGCCCCGTTCAATTTTATAAAACGCGGTTGTACGCCGCGTTTTTGTGGTATATTACAATTGCATGAGGCGCTGCGGCGATGCAGACGGGCATTGTTCACGCATCTTTCACAGCATTATAATGCAAATGAACAAAAACGAGATTATAATAATAGAATGATTGTCAAGAACTGACAAAGTTAGAGGTGGCGGAAATGAAAAAGAGATGGATGACTGCGCTTGCCTGCGCCATGGCGGGCGCGTTGACGCTCGGGCTCGCGGGGTGCAATGTTTCTTCCGCGCCCGATGACAGCTCTTCCTCCTCGGCGGGGGTGGAGAGCGGCATGTACAGCTCGGTACAGGAGTTCCTTGCCGCACAGGAGACGCCCTCTACTTACGAACGGCGCCTGTATGAGGAGGCGGTTGCGGACGGCTACGAGGGGACATACTACGACTTCCTCGCTGCGATGGACTTCACCGACGACACCGCATACATCAATCGTGCGGTCAATTCGGTCGTGGAGATCACGGTCACGTTCACGATCAACAATATCAAGCGGGAAGCTTCCGGTTCGGGCGTCATCTACCGGCTGGACAAGGAGGCGGGTGACGCGTATATCGTAACCAACTATCACGTCATTTCAACCTATCTGAGCAGCGGCTTCGGCCCCTGGGGCACGCACTCCTCCACGACCGACTGGACGAACATCTATCTCACGACGTACAGCGGCGAGACCATCCGCTCGGAGGACGTGACGCTCGTCGCCGGCTCCAATACGGATACCGACCTTGCCGTGCTCAAAGTGACGGGCTCGGAAGATCTTAGGGAGAGCGACGCCGTCGCGGCGACCATGGCGGAGGCGTCCGTCGGCGAGACGGTGTATGCCATCGGCAACGCCAACGGCGAGGGGACGTCCGTTACAAAGGGGATCGTCTCGCTGTTGTCCGAGGAGATCACGGTCACGGGCGCGGACAATTACAGTCTCGTCTCCTTCAATGTGATGCGCACGGACGCGGCGGTCAATCAGGGCAATTCGGGCGGCGGACTCTTCAATGCCCGCGGCGAGCTGGTCGGCATCGTCTCGGCGCGCCTTCTTGCGTCGGAGACGGGCGTCGACGTGGACGGGTTTGGCTATGCCATCCCCGTGGCGGACGTCAACGCGATGCTGGAACAGTTCGGCACGGAGACGATCGCCTCTTCCGATGCGCAGGTCTCCGGGACGGATGCCTCCGACGCGGGACAGGCGGCGGCAGAGGCGGCGAGCAGCGTCGTCGCGATCGAGACGGAGAGCGCCGCAGGCTCGGGTGTCATCTGGTCGCTGGATGAAGCGGAAGGGGACGCCGTCATCGTCACCAATTATCACGTCGTCTATTCCACGAGCGAGGGCGATATCAGCGACACGATCAGCGTCTGCCTCTATGGCGACGAGAGCGCGACGCCGATCACGGCAGAGTTCGTGGGCGGCGTGCAGTCGGAGGATCTCGCCGTCATCCGCATTGAAGATGAAGCGTTGCTCACGACGGGCGAATATCGTGCAGTGACGCTCGCCGATTCCGACTCCGTCACGCTGAGCGAGACCGTCTATGCCATCGGAAATGCTGCAGGCGATGGGATCTCGGTTACGGCGGGCATCGCATCCGTGGTCAACGAGACCATTCTCGTCTCCTCGGCGGACGGGCAGAGCGCCGTTTCGATCACGGGCATCCGCACGGACGCGGACGTCAATCACGGCAATTCGGGCGGCGGGCTGTTCAACGAGATGGGCGAATTTCTCGGCATCGTCTCGGCGCGCTCGGACACGGACGGCGTTGTCGGGGTCGGTGCTGCCATTGCGTCCAACCACGTCGCCGCCGTTGTGGGGAATCTTTTGTGGCAGGCAGAGCGCGGAAACCAAGCGGCAAGCTGCGTGACGCTCGGCATCACCATTCTGGCGGAGAACTCCGGGCGGGTGTTTGATGAGCAGACGGGCAAGGTCTACCTGGAGGAAAAAGTGGTCGTGCAATCGCTCACGGACGGCAGCCTTGCCGCGCGCATGGGTATGGACGTCAACGATACGCTGCTCGCGGCGCGCATCGACCGCGACGGTCAGACAGTGCGTGCGGTCTCCATTACCACGCAGGAAAAACTTCCCACGATGCTCTATCACCTGCGTGAGGGCGATACGCTCACCATCCTCATCTCGCGCGGCGGCGAGGCACAGGAACTGTCCGTGACGGTGGAAGCGGGCGATTTCCAGACGCGGGCATAATTATGGAATACAACATGAACGCAGAAAAAGGACGGCAGCGCCGTCCTTTTTTTGGCGAATTTCCGCATGCCCTGCAAGAAAAAAAATTTCCGTTCATATGGAGATTGCGCTTGACAGTGTCTGCAAAATCGGCTATAATAGAGACACTTTTTTTATGCAGGAATCGCCTAGCGGTATGGCGTCAGCTTCCCAAGCTGATTCTGGCGGGTTCGACTCCCGTTTCCTGCTCCAGCACCGCGCAGCCGCCAGGCTGCGTTTTTTTGCAGGAAACGGCTTTCCAAGCTGATTCCGGCGGGTCGTTGCGAAGCACGCCGAGCACCGCGCAGCGGGCGGAGGCACTCCCGTTTCCTGCTCCAGCACCGCGCAGCCGCCAGGCTGCGTTTTTTTGTTATGGCGCACATATGTGCGCCGCCGCTTGTCGCTGCACGATTATACTTCGGCTGCGCAGCTGTGCATGAGACGCCGGATGAGCTCATAGAGCGTATCGGCATTCTCCGTCGGCTCCTGCCGCATGCCGCCGGTCTTTCCCGTGTGTGCGGCGCTTTGAATTGCGGGCGGACCTGTCCGAATGGGTTGCCAAGCGCGCAAAAATATGCTATACTTTTTGCCATGAAAGTGTTTGCGGTCAGCGATCTGCACCTCTCCGGGCTTGTCCAAAAGCCGATGAACGTCTTCGGCGAGGGCTGGGAAGGGCATCTGGATAAAATCAAAGCCGACTGGCGGGAAAGGGTGACCGAGGAGGACATCGTCCTCCTCGGCGGCGACACCTCCTGGGGCATGAAGCTCGAGGAGGGCATGTACGACGTCGCCTCGCTTGCCGATCTCCCCGGTAAAAAGGTGTTCATCCGCGGCAATCACGACTACTGGTGGACGGGCATCACCCGCGTGCGCAATTCGCGCCCCGACGACAGCTTTTACTTCTTGCAGAACGACTGCGTGAAGCTGGGCAGCGTTATCGTGGCGGGCTCGCGCGGCTGGACGTGTCCCGGCAGTCCCGACTTTACCGATCACGATCAGGCGCTCTACCTGCGCGAAGCCGAGCGCTTCCGCCTCGCCTTTCAGGAGGTCAGAAAGGTGCGCGAGGAAGGGGACACGCTCATCGCGCTCATCCACTACCCGCCCTTCAACGTCAAAAAGGAAGAGACCCTCTTCACGGCGCTGTTCGACGAGAACAAGGTGGACAAAGTCGTGTTCGGGCACCTGCACGGCAGCGGGTTCTTCCCCTTAAAGTGCGAGCGCGGGGGCATCGAATACTTCCTCACCTCCTGCGATAAAGTCAGATTCCGCCTCACGCAAATTTTATAGAGAAATTGCGCCGCGCCCCTTTACTTTTCGGGGCGCGCGTGCTATAATAAGTAAGGTACACGGGGCTCGTGTGCCAGTCAGCGGTTCTTTAAGAGCGGCACCGCGATGCCGACAAGACGCCTCGGGTCAGTATATGGGGATAGTTCGGTCTTGCGGCGCGCCGCAGGACTTTTTTTTGCGCATCGGGAGGGAGCATATGCAGCCTGTGATCATGGACGCGGACGGCATGCGCCGTACGCTCGTGCGGCTCTCGCACGAGATCGAGGAGAAAAATGAAGGGCTTGAAAGCGTCGCGCTCGTCGGCGTCAAGCGGGGCGGAGAGGTCGTTGCAAAGCGGCTCGCCGCCATCATCGAGGGCGCGGGGCGCGGGCGCGCCCCCTGCGCGGGACTGGATATCACGATGGCGCGGGACGATCTCGTCTCGGCATTCATTCTGCCCGACGCGGAGAAGAACGAACTGGGCTTTTCGCTGGACGGCAAGACGGTCGTGCTGTGCGACGACGTCCTGCATACGGGCAGGAGCGCCGTGGCGGGCATCGAGACGCTGTTCCGACTCGGCCGCCCCGCAAAGATCGAGCTATTGGTGCTCGTCGACCGCGGCGGCAGGGAGCTGCCCGTGCGCGCCGACTTCGTGGGCAAGAACGTGCCCACTGCGCGTGAGGAATATATCAACGTAAGACTCAAAGAACTTGGCCACGGCGAGGACAGCCTGACCATTACAAGGAGAGACAATGCTGCATCATAAGGACGTACTGGGGCTGTATGACCTGTCCGCGGAGGAGATCGACGAGATCCTCACCGTGGGCATGAGCATGAAAAAGCTCCTCAAACAGAACATCAAGAAGCTCCCGCATCTGCAGGGCAAGTTGGTGACCACCCTCTTCTACGAGAACAGTACCCGCACCCGCTGCAGCTTCGAGCTCGCCGCCAAGTACATGGGCGCGCACGTCGTCAACATTGCGGCGTCCTCCTCGTCCGTGCAGAAGGGGGAGACGCTCGTCGATACGGGCAAGACGCTGGACGCGATGAAGAACGACGTCATCGTCATCCGCCACCCGATGGGCGGCGCGCCGAGGCTGCTCGCAAAGACGGTCAGGGCGCACGTCGTCAACGCGGGCGATGGAATGAACGAGCACCCCTCGCAGGCGCTTCTCGATATGCTCACCATGCGCGAGAACTTCGGCTCGCTGGAGGGGCTGACGGTTGCCATTGTCGGCGACATCAGTCATTCGCGCGTCGCCAAGAGCAATCTGTTCGGCCTGAGGAAGCTGGGCGCGACGGTGAAAATGTTCGCGCCGCGCAC
>DXBS01000146.1 GCA_019116405.1 Candidatus Gallimonas intestinigallinarum
TGCCCTTTTACGAACTTATTTGAGTTATATCATACATTACCAGTAATGTAAATAGAATTGGAAAAATTTTTTGTAAAAACTTTTGCGTCTTCGAAAAAACTCCGATTTTGACGCATTTAAGGAATATTTTACGCTTTTTTAGCATATTTTTTCAAAATGAAAATACATACCGGAAAGCAACTTGTACCGGCAAAAACTGAAAATCTCCGTTTGTAATGTAAAATAATACACCTTTTTTTCCATTTTTGGTCATGTGATTTTATTGGTTCAATTCACATTGCCCTTAAAATATGAAAGCCGAGCAAAAGCTCGGCTTTTTTCTACACTTAGTTTAATAATTCACTATACTATAAAAGGAATGGAAAATTTCTTCGATTGCGTGCAAATCGGCCGCCTCAGACGCTTATGGTGCAAACGTTGGTGCGGTGACGCACTGTTCCGGCGTATCTTGAAAATATTTTGATTTTCCCCGTTATCGATAAGTTGCTTTTATCAATGAAACAGGCGCTGCGGAAAGCAGCGCCTGTTTCTCAGCCTGCGAACTGCTTTCGCAGGAGATCGGCAAATTCTTCGATGTAGTAGTTCATCCTCTTCTTCTGCCAGAACGCACAGTAGGTGCGCACGATCGCGCCGCCGGCTCACCGCAAACAGATATTCCCGCCGATGCCGAGCGTCTCTTCATAGAATGCGCGTTCAGTACCATCCTCGCCCTATTCGGCGACAAGGATACAGGGCGAACCGTTCAGATCGTCCGTCGAAAGCAGCGGATGCTTAGCGAGCGAGCCGGATGCCGAGACGTCCACATAGGCGGGAGCCTGTGCGAGGACATAGTTCTCGTACTCATCGGAGAAGGCGCGGCGCTGATCGCTCATGACAAGGTTTGCCCGCCCCGTCTTCAAGGCGCGGTAGAGCGCTTCGTGTGAACCTTTGAAGATATTGACCATGACTTCGGGATAGATGCGCGAAAATTCCACAACGGCGTTCTGCAGTTCAGAGCCGTAGTAGCCCGCAAGATAGCCGATATCCAGCTTCAATTCGCTGTCCGAGCCGATGCGTTTGGTCTCGGCGCACATGTCTTACACGCCGGCAAGCAGCGCCTTGCTCTTTCCGTAAAAGTATTCGCCCGCCGCGGTCAGGCGGAAATTCCTACCCTCGCGCGCGAACAGCTTGACGCCTAGCTCCGCCCCCAGCGCCGCCATCTGCTGCGAGATCGCCGGCTGCGAGATATAACATTGCTCGGCGGCCTCGGTAAAGCTGACGCAGTCCGCAATGGCGACGAAATATTTCATCTGACGCAGTAACATACTGCACCACACTTCTCCTGTCCCGTCCTAAGTATAGCATATTTGGGACAGAAAGTAAAAGGGATTATGTCACTTGCCATGCTTGGTCGCAGGAGAACTTTTCTCGTATTTAGAATTGACGCGCATGGCGTTGAGGATGGCGAGTACTGCGACGCCGACGTCGCCGAACACCGCGAGCCACATGTTGGCGACGCCGAATGCGGACAGGATGAGGATGGCGACTTTGATTGCAATGGAAAACACGATGTTCTGAAAGACGATCGCCATCGTCTTTCCGGCAATGCGCTTGGCAAGCGAGATGCCCTTCAAGTCGTCCTTCATGAGAACGATATCGGACGCCTCAATCGCCGCGTCGCTCCCCACGCCGCCCATCGCGATGCCGATATCCGAGCGCATGAGCACGGGCGCATCGTTGACGCCGTCGCCGACAAAGCAGAGGACGTCTTTGGAGCCCTTTTGGGCGAGTAGCTTTTCCACCTCTTCCACCTTGTTCTGCGGCAGAAGGGAGGCTTTGTAGCCCGTCAGCCCGACTTCCTGCGCCACGTTCTGCGCGATCGCCTCGTTGTCGCCCGTGAGCATGATCGTCTTGCAGCCCATGGCGTTCAGCTCGCCGACAACCTGCTTGGTCTCGGGCTTGATCTCGTCCGCGATGAGCAGGGAGCCGACAAATTTGCCGTTCTTCGCCACATAGACGACCGTCCCCAGTCCCGTCTCCTTCACAAAGTCGATGTCGTTTTGCGCCATGAGCTTCTCGTTGCCGCAGCAAATGGTCTCCGCACCCTTTTGCGCGATGATGCCTGCGCCCGCGACATTGGTCAGCGTATAGCCGCTTTCCGTCTCTTTGCCATAACGTGCGACGATGGACTTTGCGATCGGGTGGTTGGAGTCATGCTCGGCGATCGCCGCAAGACGCAGGATCTCGTCCGCCTGTGCTTCCGGTGCGATCTTGGCAACGGCAAAGTTGCCCTTTGTGAGCGTGCCCGTCTTATCAAAGACGAAGATATTTGCATGATTGAACTTTTCAAGGTAGTTGGAACCCTTAATCAGGATGCCGTAGCGCGACGCCGCGCCGATGCCCGCAAAGAAGGAGAGCGGAATAGAGATGACGAGCGCGCACGGGCAGGACACGACGAGGAAGCTGAGCGCGCGGTAGACCCACGTCGACCAGTCCATCGTGATGAGCCCGGGGATGACGGCGAGCAGAAGCGCCACGCCGCACACGATGGGCGTATAATATTTTGCAAACTTGGTGATGAAGTTCTCCGCCTTGGACTTCTGCTCGGAGGCGTTCTCCACCAGTTCGAGGATCTTGGAGACGGTGGAGTCGTAAAACTCCTTCGTCACGCGCACTTCGAGCTGGGAGGTCAGGTTGACGCAGCCGCTGATGACTTCTCCGCCCGCCTCTGCCTCGCGGGGGAGCGATTCGCCCGTGAGTGCCTTGGTATCCAGTGTGGATGCACCCTTGACGATCACGCCGTCCAACGGAATCTTCTCGCCGGGGTTGATAAGAATAATATCGCCCACCTTGACCTCGGAGGGATCCACGGTTTCTACGGAGCCGTCATCGCGCACGATGTTCGCATAGTCGGGGCGGATATCCATGAGCCCCGCGATGGACTTGCGCGATTTGCCTGTTGCGTAGCTCTGGAACCACTCGCCC
>DXBS01000018.1 GCA_019116405.1 Candidatus Gallimonas intestinigallinarum
ACCTGTTTGAGCAGCTTATCCTGCTCGACCGCGATGATCGAATCGCCCGCGTTCGGCACTTCTTCCAAGCCGAGGATGGAGACCGCCATCGACGGGCCCGCCGACTTGACCGTGCGGCCCTTGTCGTCGACCATCGCGCGGACGCGGCCGGTCGTCGTGCCCGAAATGACGCTGTCGCCGGTGTGCAGCGTGCCGTTCTGGATGAGGACGGACGCGACCGGGCCCTTGCCCTTATCCAGCTTCGCCTCGATGATCGTGCCGCGCGCCATCTGGTCGGGGTTCGCCTTCAATTCGCGCACTTCGGCGACGAGATTGATGGATTCGAGCAGGTTCTCGATGCCCTCGCCCGTCTTGGCGGAAACGGGGCAGATGATGGTGTCGCCGCCCCATTCTTCGGGGACGAGGCCGTTGTTGGTGAGGCCCTGCTTGACGCGCTCGACGTTGGCCTCCGGTTTATCCATTTTATTGACGGCGACGATGATGGGAACGTCCGCCGCCTTCGCGTGGTTGATCGCCTCGACCGTCTGGGGCATGATGCCGTCGTCCGCCGCAACGACGAGGACGACGATATCCGTGACCTGCGCGCCGCGCGCACGCATCGCCGTGAACGCCGCGTGGCCGGGCGTATCGATGAACGTGACCTTCTTGCCCTCGCCGAACGTGACGGTATAGGCACCGATGCTCTGCGTGATGCCGCCCGCCTCGCCTTCGGTGACGTTGGTCTTGCGGATGGCGTCCAGAAGCGAAGTCTTGCCGTGGTCGACGTGACCCATGACGGTGACGACGGGCGCGCGGGAAACGAGGCTCTCGCTGTCCCCTTCGCCGTGCACTTTCAAGAGCGCGTCCTCCGCCGTCTCTTCGGGCTTATATTCGAGGTCGATGCCCAGCTCCAGCGCGATGAATGCCGCGTTGTCGTAGTCCACCGACTCGTTGACCGTCTTCATGATGCCCTCTTTGAAGAGGCGCTTGGTGATCTCCACTGCCGAGATGCCCAGCTTTTCGGAGAGCACCTTGATGGGGATCTCCTTGCTGGTGACGACGGCATGATCGATCTTGATGGTCTGCGTCTCCTTGCGCACCGCCTTCTTGCCGAAGCGTGCCTTTCTGTAGCCGCTCTTGTCCTCGTCGAAATCGCCGATGGATGCGCCCTGTCTGCGCTGCAGATCGCGCTTGTTGACGACGCGCCGCTGTTCGACATACGTCTTTTCAAACTTCTTGGGCGGCTCGCGGCGGGGCGCTGTGGGCGCCGGTGCCGCAGGACGCGCCATGGGCGGACGCGCCGCGCCGGGTCTTGCGCTGCCGGCCGCACCGGGACGGGGTGACGTCTGCGGGCGGGGTGCGCCGGGACGGGAAGTACCCGTCTGGGGACGTGCACCGGGCGTATAGGTGGGACGTGCGCTTCGGCTGTCCGTGCGCCCGTCCGTCGGACGATAGGTGGGACGCTCCTGGCGCTGCTGCGCGGGACGCCCGTCGCGCCCCTCTCTTGCGGGTGCACTCTGGCGCTGCTGCGCGGGCTGCGTCTTTGCGGGCTGCGTCTTTGCAGGCGCGGAGGCAGATGCCGCAGGAGCCGCAGGCACTGCGGGAGTTGCGGGAGCTTCGGGCGCGGACTCAGCGGCGGGCGTCACGGGCGCTTCCTTGGGCGCGGGCTCCGCCTTGACCTCGACGGCAGGCGCGGGCTCTATAACAGGTGCGGGTTCTGCGGGCGCGGCGACAGGCACCTCGGGCGCTGTCTCAGGCTCCGCGGGCGCAGATTGCGCCGCAGCGCGCGCCGCTGCAGCCTCCTCTTCCTTTTTGCGCGCCTCTTCCTCCGCGCGGCGTGCCGCCGCTGCCGCCTCCATCTCGCCGAGCTTCTTTAAAAGCTCGGAAAGCTGCTTCTCTCCGGCAGCAATCGACTTTTGCAGGGCGACGGTCTTTTCGTCCTTTAAGACCGTGCTCAGCTTTTCAATGTTTTCGTATGACATATCTCCTCCGATAATGCAGGCAGCCTGCCTGCCCTCCCGCGTCTTTTTATTCCGTTTCCCCGTACGCCTGCTGCATCGCCGCCGCGAGGTGCTCCTCCGCGACGAGCGCCAGCTTGCACGCTTCCTTGTGCACGAGGGACGCAAGATCGTTCACCCAGATGACGGGACAGGCGAACTTTTTCGAGAGTTTTCCGATCTCTTTTTTGGTGTTTTCGGACGCAGACGCGTCCGCGACGAGCAGGTACGCCCTGCCGCGCGCCGCCTTGGCGGCGTTGACGCCCAGCGTCAGCTTCCCTGCACGCTTGCAGAAATTGAGGTAAGTCCCCAGCTTACTTTGCACGCAGGAACTCCTCCTCGATCGCCTTGTACACGCTCTCGTCCACTTCCTGGGAGAAGGTCTTGTGCAGCAGGCGGTACTTCGCAAGCTTCTTGATGCACGCCTCGCTGTCGCAGATATAGGCGCCGCGACCGGGAAGTTTGCCCGAAAAATCCAGCGAAATTTCTCCCGAAGCGCTGCGCACGATGCGCAGCATCTCCTTTTTGGGCTTTTCCTCGCGGCACGCGATGCAGGTGCGCATTGGGATCTTTTTCTGCTTGGGCATTTATTCCTCCGACGCCTCTGCGGGCGCCTCGAGATACATCTTTGCCGCCGCCGACTCGCTCTTGACGTCGATCTTCCAGCCGGTCAGGCGCGCGGCGAGGCGGGCGTTCTGCCCGTCCCTGCCGATGGCGAGCGAGAGTTTGTCGTCGGGCACGACCGCAACTGCGGACTTCTCCCCCATCTGCGTGACGGAGAGCACCGTCGCGGGCGAGAGCGCCTTGGCGATGAACTCCAAGGGATTTTCGCTCCACGGGATGATATCGATCTTCTCGCCGTTCAGCTCCGCGACGACCGCATTGACGCGCGCGCCCTTGTTGCCGACGCACGCGCCGACTGCATCGACGCGTTCGTCCTCGGACATGATCGCCATCTTGGTGCGGTGGCCCGGCTCGCGGGAAATGCCCTTGACGATGACCGTGCCCGCCTTGATCTCGGGCACCTCCTCTTCAAACAGGCGCTTGACGAGCCCGGGCGCGGCGCGGGTGACGAGTACCTGCGCGTTCCTGCCGCCGCTCTTGATGCGCTTGACGTACACTTTGATCTTGTCGCCGACGTTATAGCGCTCGCCGGGAACCTGATCCTGAGGCAACATGAGCCCTTCGATCTGCCCCTTGCCCAGCTCGATATAGACGTTGCGGGCGTCCACTTTGCGGATGAGCCCGCTCATCAGCTCGCCCTCTTTGTCCGAAAACTCGGAGAGCGTGTGGTCGCGCTCCGTCTCGTGGATCTTCTGCAAAATGACCTGCTTTGCGGTCTGCGCGGCGATGCGGGAGAAGTCCTTGGGCGCAAATTCGTCCCGGAATACGTCGCCGACCTTGGCGTTCTTCTTTATTTCCTGCGCCTCTTCGAGGGAAATCTCCCCCTCGCCCAGTTCCTCCGCGTCCGACACGGTGCGCGTTAAGAAGCAGCGGATGGTCCCCTTTTCGGGATCGAGCTTGACTTCCACCTTGCCCGCCTCGCCGACGTACTGCTTTTTATACGCGGAGACGAGCGCCGTTTCCAGTGCTTCGAGGAAGGTCTCCTCGCTGATGCCCTTTTCGCGCTCCAGATCGGCAAGCGCCGCAAAGAAATCCTTGTTGATCATGATATTACTCCTTCCTTGGATGTTTGTGCACATCTGTTATACTTCGATGAGCAGGCAGACCTTGGAGGTCTTTTCAAAGGGGATGTGCTTTTCCCCCTTCTTGGTCGCAAGGGTGATGACGCCGCCCTCATACGCGGTAAGCGTCCCTTCGTAGTACTTTGCGCCTTCAAAGGGCGCGTAGAGGCGCACTTCGATCGCCTCGCCCATGTGTCGCTCGAAATCGCGCGCCGTCTTGAAAGGACGGTCCAGCCCGGGCGAGGAACAGTTGAGCGTGTATGCCGCGCCGTAGGTGGGATCGAGCTCGTCGAGCGCCGCGTCCGCCGCACGGTGAAACGTCTCGCACAGGTTGAGATCGACGCCGCCCGGCGCATCGATATACAGCGTCAAGGACTTTTCGCGGTTGTTCCAGACCGCCTCCAGGAGCTCCGCGCCGACCGTCTCCGCGACGGGCGCCAAAAACGCCTCCACTTCCTTCATGGGTTTGATGTTCATAGGCCCTCTCGTTGCGCGGCGCAGCGTTTTCCCGCGCCGCCCGTTCGCGGCAAATCAGGTTCGCAGACGGCCGCGATTTTTCTTCATACAAAGAATGAGAGCGGAAACCCGCTCTCAATCCAGACATCAGATTAAGATCTTCTTTAGTTTACCACCTTTTCCATAAAAATGCAAGCATTTGCCGCCGTATTTTTTGAAAAAGCTCACACAAAGTCGCCGTTCATGCGGACAAGCTCCAAAAAGATCTTTGCCGTGACAAAGGCATCGTCAAAGGCGCGGTGGTGATTGAAGGTAAACCCGAAGAAGTCCGCTACATTGTTGAGCTTGTGGTGGTTCATGCGCAGCAGTTTCTGCGACATGACGAGGGTATCGTACTGCGGGTTGTCGAACAAAAAGCCCTCCTCCTCGCCGTAGTAGCGAACGAACTTGTAGTCAAAGGACATGTTGTGCGCCACGAGCGCACAGCCCGCCGTGAACTTGTAAAAGTCGGCGATGACGTCCTCGAGCGCGGGCGCGCCCACGAGCATGTCGTCCGTGATGCCCGTCAGCTCCACGATCTTTTCGGAGAGGCGCACGGGACAGGCGACAAAGGTGGAGAACTTCTCCTCGATGCGCCCGTTCCTGATCTTGACCGCGCCCACTTCAATGATGCGATCCATCTGCCCCATCGCGGGCGAGTTATTCAGCCCCGTCGTCTCCAGGTCGAACACGACGAACTCCCGTTTGCAGAAGGAATCGGGCAGCGGCGCCTTGCCGAAGAGGGAGTCCTGCACGGGATCGGAGACAGGCGTCGGGAACACGACGCGGTACTGCGCCGGCACGGGACGGGAGGGACGCTCTTCCGGCACGAAGCCCGCGGGCGCGCTGCCATAGTCCACGTTCTTGGCGCGAAAGGAGAGCGTGCCGTTGAACAGCTCGTTGTCCCCCGTCAGGCAGACGCTGTCCCCCTGTTTGAGGGCGCGCACCTTCTCGACGGTCGCCTTCTTGGAAAAATAGGAACAGCGCAGCTGGCCGCTCGCATCCGTCACCGTAAAGGAAAAGTAGGGCTTGCCCGCCTTGGTGGCGCGCTCCTCTATGTAGGCGATCGTCCCGCAGACGGTGACATTTGTCAGCTCCTTGGTAAGATCGGCGATATAGATCGCCTGCCGGGGGTTGGCGCCGTCGATCGGCTCATATTTTTCGATCGGGAAGAAGCGGGGCGCTGCGACGTACTCCGCCTCGGGCGGGGCGTCATATTCGATCTCTCCGCGCTCCTTGCTGACGAAGTTGACCTCCCCGAACCAGGTGCCGCAAAAGCGCCGGGCAAGCTCCTCGCTCACCGCGTCGAGGACGCCGTCCCCCGTCATCCTATCGCGCTCCAGCTCGCCCACGTTGACGAAAAACCTGCCGCCCGCCCCGTCGATGGCGACGGCGATGTCCTCGGGGTCGACAAACGCCGCGACGCCCGGGAAGCGCGTCTTGAGAATGTCCGCAACGGCGCGCCGCACGCCCGCCTCGTCGGGCACGGACTTGATGACCTTGACTTCCGCGGTAAACCCTGCGGGCACATACTTCGCGGAGACCCCGCGCGCATAGGCGATGTCCTCGGGCGAATACGCGACGTCCGTCACGAGGAAAAAGGTCACGGTTTTCCCCTTGACCTCTATCTTGCGGAGCACGGCGCGCACCAGCCCCGCGCTCCCCCTGATCTCTTCCAGATACTGCTTACTCTTCATTGATCAACAATTCCAGCCGCGCAAAGAATTCGCGCTCGGCGTCCGCCGCCGCAACGCGCACGTTCTCCTGCCCCTTTTGCATGATGATACAGTACTCCTCGCCGCCCGCGATGCCAAGATCGCACCCCTTTGCCTCGCCGGGGCCGTTGACCACGCACCCCATGACGGCGACTTTGAGCTTCTTTTTTACCGTCCTGACGCGCGCCTCGACGCGGGAGGCGAGCCCCATGCAGTCGTAGCGGCATCTGCCGCAGGTCGGGCAGGCGACGACGTCCACATAGTCCTTTTCCAGTCCGCACGCGCGCAGGATATCGTGCGCCGCGTACACCTCTTCGACGGGATCGGCGGACAGCGAGACGCGGATGGTCTCGCCGATGCCCGCAAGCAGCAATGACCCGATGCCGATGCTGCTCTTGACGATGCCCATGTGCTGCGTGCCCGCCTCGGTCACCCCGAGGTGCAGCGGATAGTCGCAGCGCTTCCGCAGCAGCGTGTATGCCTCGACGGTGAGCGGGACGTCCGACGCCTTGACGGAGACGACGATGTCCTCGACGCCGTGTCTTTCCAGAACGGCGACGTTATCCAGCGCGCTCAGAACGAGCGCCTCGGCGCTCCGCCCGTACTTCTCCAGATGTTTTTTTTCAATGCTGCCCGTGTTCGCGCCCACGCGGACGGGGACGTGATGCGCCCTGACGCAGTCCGCAACGAGCGCGACTTCCTTTTCCCCGCCGATATTTCCCGGATTGATGCGCAGCTTATCCGCGCCGTTCTCCACGGCGAGCACCGCGAGTTTTGCCGAAAAATGCACGTCTGCGACAACGGGCACGCCCACTCTGCCGCAGATCTCGCGCAGGGCGCGCGCGTCCCCCTCGTCCGCGACGGCGACGCGCACGATATCGCAGCCCGCATCCCGCAGCGAGAGAATTTGAGCGACGCTTCTTTCCACGTCGCTCGCCTTGGTTGTCGTCATACTCTGGACGGCGACGCTGCCGCCGCCCAGCAGGACATTGCCCACCCGCACCTGACGGATCATTTCGCATTCTCCTCCTGGTTCTTGCGCTCCATCATCTGCTGCAATTCCGCCATGAAGGAGGAAATATCCTTGAAGGAGCGGTACACCGAGGCATAGCGCACATAGGCGACCTCGTCCAGTTCCTTGAGCCCCTCCATGACCATCTCGCCGATCGCCTTGGAGGTGACCTCCTGTTCCATGGAGTTGTAGATCTTTTTGGCGACGGACTCGGCAAGCGCGTCGATCTTTTCAATGGGGACGGGGCGCTTTTCGCACGCCTTGATGACGCCGCGCTTGATCTTGCCCAGGTCGAATGCCTGACGCGTCCCGTCGTTCTTGACGACGAGGATGGGCGCGACCTCGATGGTCTCGTACGTCGTGAACCGCCTGCCGCAGCCCATGCACTCGCGGCGGCGGCGGATGGTCCGCTCGTCGTCCGCCGAGCGTGAATCGATGACTTTGCTCTCCGTACAGTTGCAATACAGGCAGCGCATAAACCCCTCCGAATGGCATATCTTGTGTTTAACTTCCGGTATTATACCACATTTGACGCGCTTTGTAAAGGGTTTGGGCAGAAAAAGCCGCAAAGCAAAAGCGCCCGCCGAAAGCGTAAGCTTCCGGCGGGCGCCAAAGATGCAATTGAAAGAAAAGCCGATCAGATCCTTGCGACGCCCGTGCGGCGCGCCGCTGCCTTGACCGCCTCCGCGACCGCGTCCTTGACGGCGGGGTGGAAGGAATCGGGGATGATATAGTCGGGGCGAAGCTCGCTCTCGGGAATGACGCCCGCGATCGCCTCAGCCGCAGCGATCTTCATCTCGTCGTTGATATCGTTTGCGCGCACGTCGAGCGCACCGCGGAAGATGCCGGGGAAGGCAAGAACGTTGTTGATCTGGTTGGTGAAGTCGCTCCTGCCCGTGCCCATGATGCGCACACCCGCAGCCTTCGCCTCGTCGGGCATGATCTCGGGAACAGGGTTTGCCATGGCAAAGATGATGGGATCGGGCGCCATGGTCTTGACCATGTCCGCCGTCAGGCTGCCGGGTGCGGAGACGCCGATGAACACGTCTGCGCCCTTGATGACCTCGGTAAGGCTGCCCGCCTTCTTCTCGAGGTTGGAGATCTTCGCCATCTCCGCCTTGATCTCGTTGAGCCCTTCGCGGCCCTCATAGATCGCCCCCTTTCTGTCGCAGAGGATGACTTTCTTGAGCCCTCTGCTCATGAGCAGCTTGGTGATCGCGATGCCCGCAGCGCCCGAGCCGTTGACGACGACGGAGAGATCCTCCATCTTCTTGCCCACGAGCTTGAGCGCGTTGATCATGGCAGCCAGCGTGACGACCGCGGTGCCGTGCTGATCGTCGTGGAAGATCGGGATATCGCAAACCTCTTTGAGGCGCTTTTCGATCTCGAAGCAGCGGGGCGCGGAGATATCC
>DXBS01000147.1 GCA_019116405.1 Candidatus Gallimonas intestinigallinarum
CACGCTGGTGATCGCCGTTTTGTGCTTTATCTGCACCGTCTCGTTCTCGTACGGGCCGGACAATATGCAGACGTTCAGCTCCGTCATGCGAATGATGTAGAAGGATGCGGATCTCGGGCTTGCATACGGCGCGAACGCCGATGTAGGCGCGTACATCGGCGGCGGCTATTCCGCGGTGTACTATCCCGAGGGCGTCATCTCCGCCAAGGAGTATGACGACAACATCCGCGATATGTCCGAAGAGGACGCCGCTGAGTACGCCGCGGAGTATGTCCGCTATCCCGATGAAAACGGCGCGATCTATCTTGAGGTCGGCACGGCGTGCGACGAAAACGGCGTCGTGGACGAGGCGTTTGACGCAGCGTTCGCGCAGTCGCTCGCGATCGTCAACGAGCGCTATGCGAGCCTGAGAGAGGACGGCGCACGCGTGGACGTCGCGAACGACTATACCGTGCGCGTGTTCCTGCCCGCGATGATGGAGTCGGAGTATTACGCCATCAACCATTTTTCCTATATCGGCGAGTTCAGCATCCGCACCGGCGATTCCGAGGAAGATGCGACCGATATCTTCGGTATCCGCTCGGATGAGACGATCGCGGACTATGTGACGTCCGTCACGTCGGGTACGACGGCGGGAACGTCCTTCCTGCAGGTGCACTTTACCCAGGCGGGACAGGCTGCAATGAACAGCGCGACGTCGGGCGCGGCGGAGACGGCGGTCACGCTGTACTTCTTCGTCGGCGACACTTCCATTTTAAGTCTCTCGGTCTCCGAGCAGATGACGGAAGGCTCCATCTATATCTCCGGCAGCTACACCGCCGAGACGGCGGCGGTCACCGCAGAACTGTTCAACTCTTCGATCGAAACGACCGCAGATGCGCTTACCTTCACGCCGACGGAGGCGTACTTCCATGAAGCGCTCTACGGCGGCGAGACGGTCATCATGCTCTACATTGCGTTTGGCGTGCTGTTCGTCGCGATGATGGCGTTCTTCTTTGTCCGCTACCGCCGTCTGGGATTTGTCCATCTGTACACCTTCCTGCTCTTTACCTTTGCCATGATCCTGTGCGGCTGGGCGATCGACTTCGTCTACCTGAGCGTGGAATCCTTCCTTGCCTTCCTGCTTGCGGGCGTGCTGCTCTGCGCGAGCAACGTCGTCACCTTCGAGGCAGCAAGAAAGGAATACGCCCTCGGCAAGACGATGGCGTCCTCCGTCAAGACGGGATACAGAAAGTGCTTCTGGAAGCTCTTCGATCTGCACATTGTGCTTGCCGTCATCGCCTTCCTTGTGTCGGCGATCGCCATCGGCTCGCTGCAGGTCGCCGCGTTTGTCCTCGGCCTTGCGATCGTGTTCTCGGGTGTCGGCTCGCTCGTTGTCAACCGCTTCGGCTGGGCAGTCATGATGGGTACGACCAAGCGCCAGGGCGCGTTCTGCAACTTCAAACGGGAGGAAGTGGAAGATGACTAAGAAAAAACTGCTTCCCATCTGGGCGGCGATCTCCGCCGTTCTCATCATTGCCGGCATTGTCCTGATGGCAGTCCTCGGCTTCAACACGGCGCTCGATCAGCCCGAGCACAAGGCCTTTGACGTATATTACAACGTCGTCGTCGATATGAATGAGGAGAGCAAGGCGTCCCTCGAGGCGCACTGCGAAGATGCGTTCTCCGCGGCGGGCATCTCCTACTCCGATCAGGTGACGCTCAACGGTCAGTCCGATCCCGCATCCCTGACGGGGACTTCGTTCAGCGAGACGGGCAATGACTTCCTGCTGCGCTACACCTTCTCTGCGGACACCGCAGACAGCGCGCTCGCTGCGGCAAAGACGGCTTTGGAGAGCGCGATCGCGGCGGACAGCGCGTTTGCAACGCCCGCCGAGACCTACGTCTCCTACGCGACCGTCACGCAGCAGCCCATGAACGAGGCGATCTGGCGCGGCGCCGTCGCCATCGTCGTCGCGGTCATCGTGGCGCTCATCTATGTCGCCATCCGCTTCGGCGTCGGCAGTGCGCTCACGGGGCTCGTCGCCTGCGTGAACGACGCATTCCTCGTCCTCGCGATCCTCGCCATTGCGCGCATTCCCGTCTATGCGTTTGCGCCCATGCTGTATGCGGCGATCGCGGCAGTCGTCTCTGTGGCGTTCTGGCTCGTCCGCTGCATCAGGCTGCGCGACGACGCGAAGGATCCTGCAAACAGCGCCCTCTCCGCAGAGGAAGCGGTGGACAAGGCGGTCGCGGTTACCAACAAGACCGTGCTCCTTACGGCGCTTATCGTGGCGGTCCTGCTCATCGTCTGCGCGGCGTGCACCTTCACGACGGGCGCGATGCTCATCTTTGCCGAAGCGCTCCTGTGCGTGCTCGTACCGCTGTATTTCTCCATGTTGATTGCACCCGCTCTGCATGGCAAGGTCAAGGCAGTGTTTGACCGCATGAAGGCAAAGCGTACGCGCTATACGGGAAAGAAGAAGTCCGCCAAGGCAGATAGCGAAAACTGATCACAACTTTCAATGAACAGAGAAGCGGCGGGGTATCTCCCGCCGTTTTCGATAGAAAAAGTATGAAAAAACTCGTGCGCGAATTTCAATTGAGTCCCGCGGAGCTGGAGACCGTCCGCGCCTGTGCAACGGCGCTTCACCTGACCGAGACGGTCGCCCGCATCCTCTATGCGCGGGGCATGACGACGGAGGCGAAGATGCGCGCCTTCCTCGATCCCTCTGCGCGCCATTTCCTCTCGCCCTTTTTGATGAAGGGCATGAAGGAGGCGGTGGCGCTTTTGTCGCAGGCAAGGGAGGAGGGCTGGCGCGTCGCGCTGTTCGGCGACTATGACGCCGACGGCATCGGCGCCCTCGCCGTGCTTTCGCGCGCGCTCAAAACATTCGGCATCGAACCGTACCTGTATGTGCCCGAGCGCTCGGAGGGCTACGGCATGAGCATCGCGGCGCTGGACAAGATCTTCGATGAGTTCCTTCCCGATCTCATCGTCACGGTGGACTGCGGCATCTCCAACGCCGCCGAGGTCAAGTACGCGCAGGAGCAGGGGGCTTACGTCATCGTCACCGACCACCACGAACTGCCCGATACGCTGCCCGACTGCATCACGATCAATCCCAAGCTTGCGGACGACTATCCTTACGATAACCTCTGCGGCGCGGGCGTGGCGTTCAAGCTCGCGGCGGCGCTCATCGGCGAGGAGGCATTTCCGCTGGTCGACTTTGCGGCGCTCTCCACCGTGGCGGACAGCGTGCCCCTCGTGGATGAGAACCGCGATATCGTCGCCGAGGGCTTAAAGCGCATTGCGCGCGCCCCTCGCCCCGCCTTTACGGCGCTCATGGGCAAGACGACGGAAGTGAGCGCACAGACGCTCGCCTTCACGATCGCGCCCCGCATCAACGCTGCCGGCAGAATGGGGGACGCGCACGCCGCGCTCGAGCTGTTCACGACGGACAACGAGGACGCTGTTCCCGCACTCGCGGAAAAACTCAACGTCTACAATGCGGAGCGCCAGCGCGCGTGCGATGAACTGTACGCGCAGGCGGTCGCCAAGATCAGGGAGGAGGGGGCGTACGGCAACGTCGTCATGCTCGCCGCCGAGCACTGGAACGCGGGTTTTGTCGGCATCGTCGCGGCGCGCATTGCCGAGGAATTCGCCCGTCCCGCGCTGCTCTTCGTCAAGCGCGGCGACATGCTGCGCGGCAGTGCAAGGAGCATCGACGGCGTCAATATCTTTGAGGCGCTCAAGGCGTGCTCCGATCACATTGAGGAGTTCGGCGGACATTCGCAGGCGGCGGGCGTCAACGTCCGCGCCGACGAGTTCGAAGTGCTGAAAGAAGCGCTCAACGCGTATATCGGCAGCCGCTATTCGCGCGAGGACTTCGTCTCCAAGCTGTACATTGCGGGCGAGGGCGAGGACCATGCCCGCGTCGCGCACGAGCTTGCGCTTTTAGAGCCCTTCGGTATGGGCAATCGCCGTCCCCTGTTTACGGTGGAGGCGGATGCGGTGGACGCAAACCCCGTCAAGCCGCTCTCGCCGCACCTCTCCATGAATCTGGGCGGACTGGACCTGATGTACTTCGGCGGCGCGAAGGATCTCAAGTTTTTGCGCAGTTCCTTAAAAAAGACGCTCGTCTTTGAGTATAATCTCTCCGTTTTTCGCGGAAAAGAGTACTTAAAGGGGTTTGTGCGTGCGGTGCTGCCTGCGGGCGGCGATGCGCCGCTGGAGGCGTTTGAAAACCTGCTCCTCTCCGTGCGCGGCAAGAAGGTGACGCCGGACATGGATACCGCGTCCATGGATGCCTTTCTCGCCCAGAAGATCGCGTCGTGCGCCTACGGGCTGTGCGCCGTGTGTTACAATATACAAACGCTCGCGGCGTTCCCGTCCCTTGCGGGCGTGCCGGCGGACGTGTTCCGTCTCTCGGCGGGCAATGCAGAGAACGTCGTGCTGTATGCGCCCGACTTTGGCTGCGACGTGAGCGCCTATCGCGACGTCGTGTTCCTGGACGAGCCGCCCGCCAATCCTTTGCAGACGGGGCATGCCGCGCTGCACGTCAACGGCGGCATCTGCGGGTACGAGCGCCTTTTAAAGGTGCCGACGGAGCGGACGCAGCTTTTGTCCGTGTTTACGCTCCTTCGCAGCCGCTGCGCCGAGGTCGTCGGCGGCAGCTATGCCGAGGCGGCGCGCAGCTGTGACAGCCTCGGGCTGGACGCGGAGACCTTCATCTTCGCGCTCGCCGTGTTCGAGGAACTGGGGCTTCTCTCGCTGGAAGGGGGGCGGCTCAGAATGTTCCGCGGCAAGCACACCGAACTTGCGGCGTCCGAACTCTATCGGGCGGTCGCAAGGCTTCAGGAAGTCGTTTGAAAGATCGTTCTCTTGTTTATGATAAGAAGCGGGATCATACATGAAAGGGGGTCATCGGTATGGAATCCGTCCTCATGAAAATCTACGAGTACTACACGGGTGACGACAGGGACATGCTCCTGCGCGCCTATGACTTCGCGCGCGAAGCGCACCGCAACCAGAAGCGCGCCTCGGGCGAGCCCTATTTTATCCACCCGTGCGCCGTCGCGGAGATCTTAGTCGATCTGGGGCTGGACGCGGAGACCATCGCCGCGGCGCTTCTGCACGACGTCATCGAGGATACCTCCGCCACCGAGGACACCGTGCGCGAGAACTTTGGAGAAGAGGTCCTCTCGCTCGTTGAGGGCGTCACCAAACTGGACAAGATCGTCTTTAAGTCGCAGGAAGAGGAGGAGGCGGAGAACTTCCGCAAGATCTTCATTGCGATGGCGAAGGACATCCGCGTCATCATCATCAAGCTCGCCGACCGTCTGCACAACATGCGTTCGCTGAACTTCCTCTCAAAAGAGCGGCAGCTGCGCATGGCGCGCGAAACGCTGGACATCTACACCCCGCTTGCGGGCAGGCTGGGTATTTCGCAGATCAAGTGCGAGCTGGAGGACCTGTGCCTCAAATACCTCGAACCCGAGGCGTATG
>DXBS01000148.1 GCA_019116405.1 Candidatus Gallimonas intestinigallinarum
TGAGGTGGCAGTGCTGTGAAGATCGCCATTCTCACCCTCATTCCCGAAATGTTCACGGCGCTCTCTGCGAGCATTTTAGGCAGGGCGCAGAAGGAGGGCAAGCTGGAACTGAATATCGTCAATATCCGCGACTACACCGAGGATAAGCACTTAAAGTGCGACGACTACCCCTTCGGCGGCGGCGCGGGCATGGTCATGATGGCGCAGCCCGTCGGCAGCGCGATCGAGGCGGTCGATCATGATCACACGGCGCGCAGGATCTACCTCTCGCCCAAGGGCGCGACGTTCACGCAGCAGAAGGTGTTCGAACTGGTGGAAGAAGAGCACCTCGTCCTGCTGTGCGGGCACTATGAGGGCGTCGATCAGCGCGCCATCGATCTGTTCATCGACGAGGAACTCTCCATCGGCGACTATGTCTTAACGGGCGGGGAACTTCCCGCGATGGTCGTCGTGGACTGCGTCGCGCGCTATGTGGACGGCGTGCTCTCGCCCGAATCGCTGGTGCAGGAGAGCTTCTCGGAAAACCTTCTGGAGTACCCCCAGTACACCCGCCCCGTCGAGTACCGCGGGCTGCGCGTGCCGGACGTGCTGCGCAGCGGCAACCATGCCGAGATCGATAAGTGGCGCAGGGAGCAGGCGATCGCCGTCACCAAAAAATACAGACCCGACCTTCTGGAAGACAAATCGTGAAAAACATTCAATGGTTCCCCGGGCACATGGCGAAGGCCGTGCGCATGATGGAGGAAAATTTAACGCTGTGCGACGCGGTCGTCTTTGTGCTGGACGCCCGCGCGCCCGCGTCCAGCTACAATCCCCGCCTCGCGCAGTTGGCGGGGCAAAAGCCCGTTTTATACTTGCTCAACAAGGGCGACCTTGCGGACGGCGGCGCAGATCTTGCGGTGACGTCCCTGAAAAATTGCGGCAAAGCGGCGCTCAAGGTTGCGGCGAGCGCGCCCTCCTCCGTCCGTTCGCTCGTCGCGGCGATGGAGGCGCTCACGGCGGAAAAGCGCGCGCGTTTCGCGGAGAAGGGCGTCGTCAAGCCCGTCCGCTTCCTCATTGCGGGCATTCCCAACACGGGCAAGAGCACCGTCATCAACCTGCTTGCGGGCGGCAAAAAGGCGCAGGTGGGGGACAAGGCGGGCGTCACGCGCGCCAAACAGTGGGTGCGCTGCGGCGCATTTGAACTTCTGGATACTCCCGGCACCATGCCTCCCTCGCTCTCCGATCAGTGCCTGGCGCGCAGGCTCGCGTACCTGGGCAGCGTCAACGACGATATCCTCGATAAGGAGGAGGTCGCGCTCGCGCTTTTGGAGGAGATGTGGGAGAAGTATCCCGCCTCGCTTGCGGAACGGTACGGCATCACGGGCGGGACGCCGATAGAAATGTACGAACAGCTCTGCCGCCGCCGCGGGTTTGTCCTCCGGGGCAACGACTATGACTATATGCGCGGCGCGCTCGCGCTGCTCGATGACTTCCGCAAGGGCAGGCTGGGCAAAATTTGTCTGGACAGCGCGGACGACCTTGCCGCCGTGGGGCTGACTGATGGACGAACTGACGCTTGAACGTTCGCTCGCGGCGCAGGGATTTTTGCGCGTCGCGGGCGTGGACGAGGTGGGAAGAGGCCCCCTGGCGGGTCCCGTCGTGTGCGCGGCGGTCATTCTGCCATTAGAGGAGGAGAGGCGCATTATTGGCATTGACGACAGTAAAAAGCTCTCTGCCAAAAAGCGGGAGGCACTCGCGGAGCAGATCAGGGCGGCGGCGCGCGCCTATGCCATCGCCGAGGTGGACGCGGCGACCATTGACGAGATCAACATTCTGCAGGCGACCCGGCTTTGCATGAAGCGCGCCGTGGACATGCTCGTCCCCGCTGCGGACATGGTGCTCACGGATGGCAACATGACGCTGGATATTACGCTGCCGCAGCGCAGCATCGTCAAGGGGGATGCCCTCGTGTGCTCCATCGGCGCGGCGAGCATCCTTGCCAAGGTTTACAGGGACGCGCTCATGGCGGAGTACGCAAAGCTCTATCCCGAGTACGCCTTTGAAAGAAATGCGGGCTACGGGACAAAGGCGCATATTCAGGCGATCAGGGAGGTGGGAGCATGCCCGATCCATCGCAGGAGTTTCATAGCAAAGTTCTGGGACGGGCGGGAGAGAAGCTCGTCTGCAAATACCTGAGAAGGCACGGCTATAAGATCGTCGCGCGCAACTATGTGACGCCCTTTGGCGAGGCGGACATCATCGCCTACAGGAAGGGGACGTACTGCCTTGTCGAGGTCAAGACGCGCGAAGGGGACATCCTCGCGCTGCCGAGTGAGGCGGTCACGCGCGCCAAGCAGGAGCGCTACCGCAAAATCGCGCGCTTTTTCTGCGCGGCAAAGCGGCAGGAAGTGCCCATCCGCTACGACGTCGCGTCCGTGCTGGACGGCGAGATCGAATATTTTGAAGGGGCATTCATCTGAGCATGCGGCGCGCCGATTCGGCGCGCCGTTTGTCGTATCAGAGATGTTGTCACGAAATTTCGGCAAGATTTGCGGCAGGGGTTGCCAATTGCGGCGTAATTTGGTATAATGAAAGAGAATAGCATGTAAGGCAAACCCATCGGACGAGAGGAGCAGAATATGGCAGTCAAGCGAACGAAAGCAACCGATAAGAAAAACTTCACCCTGGAGCCGCGTTTTCCCGCTTACGTCGGATACGCCGACTATTTTCTTGCCACGCCCGTGACGTTGCAGGTGCGCAACGACTTTACCGAGGCGGTCACGCTGATCATCTCCATTGCCAGCGAGGACGGTCTGCTCGTTCCCTACGAGACGCGGGCGGAAGTCCCCTTCGAGAGCGCCGTTGAACTGACGGCGGAGCGCATCTTCTCCCCCCTCTTTCTGGCGGAAAACGACGAGATCAGGGCGTGCAAGGTCACCGTCACGGCGCAGCTGGAGGGCAAGACGGTCGCCTCGCAGCAGGTGAGCATCACCGCGCTGCCCTATGACTGGTGGGAGGGGCTGTCGGGCAATCCCGAGCGCCTCGCCGCCTTTGTGCGTCCCCGCCTCGGGGAGTGCGCGACGGTGCTCGCCGAAGCGGGCAAGCGCTTAAAGCGCTGGGAAAAGAGTTCGGAAGTGGACGGCTACACGGGCACCAACAAGAACGACGTGCGCGAGATCGCGGCGGCGGTCTTTGCCGCGCTCAAGTCCTACGCGATCGAGCAGGACGGCGCGTGCGATCTGTCCGCGCCCGCCCGCGCCGCGCACCCCGGCTCCATCCTCAAGGAAAAGCTGGCGTCCGAGCTGGAGCTCGCGACCTTCGCGGCGGCGTGTCTGGAAGAGGCGCACTTCAACCCCGTCATCGCCGTCGGCAGGGAGCATGTCGCGGTCGGCGTGTGGCTGTACGAGAGCTGTTTCCTCGACCCCGTCACGGACGACGCGGATATCGTTCTGAAATATGTCTCCGAGGGCATCAACAACCTCTCCTTCTTTGACGTGGAGGACCTGTTCCCTTCCTCCAACGCGGCGTTCACGCCCTCAGAAAAGCACTTCGTGCAGAAGCTCGAGGGGGGCATGTACGAGTACTTCGTCGATATCCGCCGCTGCCGCATGGACGGCGTGCGCGCCTGCCCGCTGCGCGGCAAGGGGGTCAAGGGATATGAGCTGCTCAAAGAGGAGGATATGTCCTCCGACGCGGCGCCCGCGCCCATTCCAGCCTTCCGTCAGCTCAAACTGGACGTCAAGCAGCCCAAGAACAAGCAGTGGGAGAGAAGGCTCTTAGACCTCACCACCAAGAACGCGTTGCTCAACTTTACGGGCAAGAACGCCGTGCACCTCTACAGTGCGGGCACGGACGAGCTGTACGCCGTGCTGCAGGAAAAGGGCAAAATGCGCCTCAAGGGGGAGCCGATGGCGGAAAACGCTGTCTCCTTTGGCATGGAGCTGCCCGGGCCGAGGAAGGAGCTCGTCCTTCTCGAGCAGCAAAAGGGCATCCTGCGCGCCTACAACGACAACCGCAACACAATGGAGACAGCGAACAAGCTCATGCGCCGCAACCGCGAGGCGGAGGAGGAGACGGGCGCAAAGATCCTCTATCTTGCGCTCGGATTTTTGCGCTATGTCGGCAGCGACGGCGTCACGCGCAACGCGCCCCTCGTGCTCGCGTCCGCTTCCGTCGTGCGCGGCAGGGGCAACGAGGACTTTGCCGTCAGCCTGGCGACGGACGACGGCTACTTCGTCAACTCCACCCTTCTGGAGTATCTCAAACAGGAATTCAACATCGACGTGCGCGGGCTGGGCGGCGACGTCGGGGCGCTGAAGATCGCCGAGATCCTCGCCATGGTGCGCGCCGAGACGGCGAGCATGAAGGGTTGGGACGTCGTGAGCGACGTCTACCTCGCCGCATTCTCCTTCCAGCGCTACCTCATGTGGAACGATCTGCACAGCCATATCGACGCGCTCTCCAAGAACAAGGTCGTCTCCGCATTGCTCAATAACCGCATGGAGCGGCTGGATGTGCCTTCGCCCGCGGAGGAGGACGAGGCGGACCCCGCCGCCGTGCTCCTGCCGCTGCCCTCGGACAGCTCGCAGTATTCCGCCGTCGCGCTTTCCGCGTCGGGAGCGAGTTTTGTTCTGCACGGCCCGCCCGGAACGGGCAAGAGCCAGACCATCACCAATATCATCGCAAACGCCCTCTCGGACGGCAAGCGCGTGCTGTTCGTCGCCGAGAAAAAGGCGGCGCTCGACGTCGTCAAAAAGAGGCTTGATGGCGTCGGCATCGGCGAATTCTGCCTGGAGCTGCATTCCAACAAGACGGACAAGACGGACGTGCTGCGGCGCATGGAAAACACGCTCTCGCTCGCCAAGGCGGAGGACGCGCCCGGATTTTCCGAGCGTGCCAAGGAGCTCGTCGCCATGCGCGAGGAACTGGGCGGCCCCATGCGCGCCCTGCACAAAAAGCGCAGACTGGGCATTTCCGTCTATCAGGCGATTTTGCTGTACCTGCAAAACAAGAGCGCGCCCGATATCCTCGATATCGAGAGCTCCTTCTACGATACGCTCACCGAGAGCAAACTCTACGAGTGCAAGCGCATGATCCTCTCCGCCGCGGCGGCGGCAAAGGAGTGCGGCGGGGTAAAGAATTCTCCCTTTGAGAACGTCAACCTCACCGAGTACTCCCAGACGCTGCGCGACAAGGTGTTCTGCTCGTGCGAAGTCATGCTTGCCGAGATCAAGCACTTAAAGGCGTTCCTCGCGCTCTTTTTAGAGTTCTACCGGCAGAAGGTCTCCACGCTCACGCTGCGCAAGGTGCGCGCGCTCTCTGAGCTCGCCCGCCGCCTCGACGCGGGAACGTACGACAAGTACTTCATGAACGTGGACGAAGCGCAGTTCTACACCTTCTTCAACGCCAACAAGCGGCTGGACACCTGCCTCGACTACTACTATAAACACTTCAAGACGCTCATCGATCCCGACCGAGACCTGCCCGAAATCAGGCGCTTTGCGGAGACGGCGGGGGACTGGCGGCTCAACCGCACCATCCGCGGCGTCGTCAAAAAGCTGGAGCGCGCGTGCTACCATGCCGTCGAAAACAAGGACGTCCCCAAATATCTGCAGACGGTCGTCGATATCTACGAGGCGATGGACCTCATCACGGGCAACACGCAGCTTGCGCGCAGCTTTACCGACCGCGCCGGGCGCATCAACTTCAAAAAGCGCACGGAGTTTCTCGCCGACCTCAAGGACCTGCACGAGCGGGCGGCGGCAGTCTT
>DXBS01000149.1 GCA_019116405.1 Candidatus Gallimonas intestinigallinarum
CCATTCCGTTGATGAAGTATTCAAACCGTTCGGTCATGGTGGGATCGGTAGGCTTGCGCTTGGCAAGCGGGCTGATCTCCACTGGGTAGTCGTAGATAAAGGTGGGCTGGATGAGCTTGTCCTCGACGTACGCGTCAAAGAACGCCGCGAGGATGTGCCCCTTGCTGTCCTTACCCTTTTCAAGCTCCACGCCGTGCTCCTTGGCGACGGCGCGCGCCTCCTCGTCGGACGTAACCTGAGAGAAGTCCACGCCCGAATACTTCCTGACCGCCTCGGCCATCGTCAGGCGCTCCCAGTGCGAGAGGTCGATCGTCTTGCCCTGATAGGGGATCTGCAGCGTGCCGCACACCTTCTCGGCGACGGTGCGATACAGCCCCTCGATGAAGTCCATCATATACGCATAGTCGACGTACGCCTGGTACATCTCGATGGTCGTGAACTCGGGATTGTGCGAGGAATCCATGCCCTCGTTGCGGAAGATCCTGCCCACTTCGTAGACGCGCTCGAAGCCGCCGACGATGAGGCGCTTCAAGTAAAGCTCCGTCTCGATGCGCAGGTACATGTCGATATCCAGCGCGTTGTGGTGCGTCTTGAAGGGGCGCGCGTCCGCGCCGATCTCCAGCGTCAACAGAACAGGCGTCTCCACTTCCATGAATCCGTGCCCGTCCAGATACGCCCTGATCTCGCGCAGGATCTGCGAGCGGCGCGCGAACGTCGTGCGGACCTCCTCGTTCATGATGAGGTCGGTGTGCCGCATGCGGTACTTGAGATCGGGATTGGTCAGGCCGTTGTACTTTTCGGGCAGGGGAAGAAGCGCCTTGGAGAGCATCTCCAGGTGCGTTGCGTGAATGCTCACCTCCCCCGTCTTGGTCTGAAAGACAAAGCCGCGCACACCGACGATATCGCCGATGTCGTAGTCCTTTTTATAGGCGAGATAGGTGTCCTCGCCCACGTCCTGGCGGGTGACGTAGATCTGAATGTCCCCCTTGCCGTCGCGCACGTGCGAAAAGGACGCCTTGCCCATGATGCGGCGGGACATGAGCCGCCCCGCGATGCTCACTTCTTTTCCTTCCCACGCCGAAAAGTCACCCTTCACGTCCAGCGAGCGTGCGGTGACTTCGTACCCGGTCTTTTCGTAGGGGTTGTTGCCCTCGTCCGTAAGTTTTTTGAGTTTTTCCCGGCGGATGCGCGCCTGTTCGATGAGCTCGGCGCCGGGATCGACGGTTGTTTCTTCCATGATATCAGTTGATTTTCAGAATCTTGAGCGAATATTCGCCGTTGGGCGCCTTGACCGTGACCGTATCGCCGCGCTTTGCGCCCATGAGCGCCTGACCGACGGGGGACTCGTTGGAGATAATATTTTTCATGGGGTCGGCTTCCGTCGTGCCCATAATGGTATATTCGACGTCCTCGTCGAAATCGACGTCGTGCACCAGCACGACCGAGCCGAAATGTACGGCGGAGTTATCCGTGTTCTCCTCGATGACGACCGCGTTCTTGATCTGGAAATCCAGTTCCTCGATCGCGCGCTCGTTTGCCGCCTGCTCGTTGCGGGCGGCATCATACTCGGCATTCTCCGAGAGGTCGCCGTGGCTGCGCGCCTCGGCGATGCGCTGCACGATCTCCGCGCGCTTGACCTTCTGAAGGTATTCGAGCTTTTTGACCGCCTCATCGTACCCCTGCTGCGTCATGGGAAATTCTGCCATCTTTCTTTTAATCCTCTCTTTCTCCGCGCGGTCTCTGCCGCGGCGGGACTTCTAAAAGACGACCGTGACTCCCGTTCTGCAACGGAAATCACGGTATTCTCTCACTATCGTTCATTATACGGCATTTGCACGGCTTTGTCAACCCGTTTGTGCCGACTTACACACTTTTCCGCAATTTTTCCGTGAAGCGCGCAATGCGGGTGACCGCCTCCTGCAGCTCGCGCATGCCCGTCGCGTACGAACAGCGGACGTGATAGTCCCCGCACGCGCCGAAGGCGTTGCCCGGCACGACGGCGACCTGCTCTTCCTTTAAGAGCCCTTCGACAAATTCCTCGCCCGTTAAGCCCGTCGACTCCACCGAGGGGAAGGCATAGAACGCCCCGCGCGGCTCGAAACAGGTCAGCCCCAGGTCGTTAAAGGACTTGACGAGGAAGCGGCGGCGCTTATCGTACTCGGCGCGCATCTGTGCGACGGACGCAAAGTCGTCCTGAAAGCC
Organism: Candidatus Gallimonas intestinigallinarum; assembly: GCA_019116405.1. The sequence goes on from DXBS01000149.1 coordinate 2,203, forward strand.
GCCCGAGAGCGCCGCGACCGCCGCGTGCTGGGCGATGCGGGGCGCGCAGAGCATGGTGTATTGGTGCACCTTGAGCATGGCTTTGTCCAGCGCCTCGGGCGCGCAGGCGTAGCCGATGCGCCAGCCCGTCATCGCGAACGCCTTGGAAAAGCCGCTTAAAAGCACCGTGCGCTCCTTCATGCCGGGCAGCGACGCCACCGAGCAGTGCTTGCCACCGTAGGTGAGCTCGGCGTAGATCTCGTCCGAGATGATCAAAAGATCGTACTTTTCAATGACGGGGACGATCGCCTCGAGCTGTTCGCGCGTCATGACGGCGCCCGTCGGATTGTTGGGATAGGCGAGGATGATCGCCTTGGTGCGTGGGGTGACTGCCGCCTCGATCGCCTCGGGCGTCATGATGAACCCGTTCTCCGCCTTGCAGTGCACGGGCGCAGCGACGCCGCCGCACAGCGAGATGATGGGCGCGTAGGAGACGTACGCGGGGTCGGGAACGAGCACCTCGTCCCCCTCCTCGCACGTCGTGCGAAGGGCCAAATCGATGCCCTCGCTCGCGCCGACGGTGATGATGATGCGGTCGGCGGGATAGTCCACCTGAAAGCGCTCCGCAAGATAGCGCGAGATGAGCTGCCGAAGCTCGGGAAGCCCTCGGTTGCCCGGGTAGGAGGTGTACCCCTTTTGCAGCGAGCGGATGCCCGCGCTGCGGATATCCCACGGCGTGACAAAGTCGGGCTCGCCCACGCCGAGGGAGATGGCGTTGGGCAGGGTATCGAGGATGTCAAAGTACTTGCGGATGCCGCTGGGCTTGAGCTGCCTGGCGCGCTCGGTGAGAAAATCCCTCATGCGTGTACGGGAATCCTCCGCATCTTGTCCTTGCGGACGGTCAAAGCTCCCTCGATCTTATACTTTTTGAGAATGAAGTGCGTCGCGGTGGACAGCACGCAGTCAAACGTGGAGATGCACTCCGAGACAAAGCGCGCGACCGACTTGATGGAGCCCGCCTTGACGATGACCAGAAAATCGTATGCGCCGCTCATGAGGTAGAGCGTCTTGACTTCCTCGTGCTCGGCGATCTCCTCGGCGACGCCGTCAAAACCCGACCCGCTGCGGGGCGCGATCTTGACTTCGATGAGCGCCTCCACGCACTCGTCCTCCTCCTCATCGAGGTTGGCGATGGCGGTGTATTTGACGATGGTGCCGCGATTCTCCATGTTGCGCACGGCGCTGCGGACTTCCGCCTCGTCCGCGCCCAGCATGACGGCGATCTGCGCCGCGTCCATGCGGCAGT
>DXBS01000150.1 GCA_019116405.1 Candidatus Gallimonas intestinigallinarum
CAGCACGGTGTGCTGTGTGCGCGTTCCGAACTGCGGTTTTTGACATAGCCGTCAAAAACCGTGACCGCAGCGCGGAATCCACCGCGCGAGAAAAGCAGGCGTTATAGCAAAGTGTTTGGCATTGGCAAACACTCGCAAAGTGCGCCTTGCTGCGACGAAAGCCAGGAGACCTGCCACCATCGGAACACCTCGCTCTTTTCGGGTCGGAGAAGAGTACGTCGGGGAATCAGGGTACGGCGCGATGCGCCTCGCCCTTGTTTCGGCGCGCTCTTTGCTCCTACCGAAGGGCGCGCTTTCTGATTCCGACGGCTGCGCAGGGCGCTGTCCGCGGAAAATACAATGTTTCATGCCCGGTCGGGCGATTACGTAGGAGGTAATCTATGAAACACATGAGGACTTTTTTTGTTGCGGGTACGCTGGCGGCGGCAATGCTGTGCGGCGCGCTTGCGGGCTGTGCGCCGGGCGATGCGAGCGGCGAGCGCGGGTTTGAAGTGCGGGTCTATGAGAGCGACCAGACACGGGTGCTTCTGCGCGTCATGGAGACGGAGGATAATAAGAGCATGTACGATGCGCTTGTCGCCCTGCAGGAGGACGGGCGGCTCACTTTCGACGGCAGTGAAAGTACATACGGCTTCTATATTACGTCTGTCAACGGCGTTGCGGCAACAAGCGAAAATTATTGGGGCGTCTACACGACGCTCGGGATGTATGAGGGCGTCAGCTATTCCGATGCAACGTGGGGGACGATCGAGTATTCGGATACGCTCGGCAACACCTATACGCTCGCAAGCGCGAGCTATGGCGCTTCGGGACTTCCGCTCGTGCGCGGGGAATGGTACGCCCTCGCCCGGACGGCGGTCGAAAGTGATGCGTGAGCCATGAAGGGCAGAAAGCAACGTGCGGGCGGATTGGGCGAGAGCGCCGCGCGGATGGTCGCCGTTTGCGCCGTCATGACGGCGCTGCTCCTCGCCGTGCAGTGCGCGCTCTCCCTTGTTGCGGGCGTGGAGCTGGTCACGGCGTTTTTGCTCGTCTTTTGCTATGTGTTCGGCGTAAAGTACGGCATGATCACGGCAACGGCGTTCTCCCTGCTGCGCAATTTCATCTTCGGTTTTGCGCCCGACGTCATCGTGCTGTACCTCATCTACTTTAACGCCTGTGCGCTGTTGTTTGGTGCGATGGGGAAGCGGCGCGGGTATGTGGCAGAGTACGTCTGTCCCGCGCTCGTGCTGCTGCTCGCCGCAGGGACCCTCGCCCTGGCGATTCTCGGGCTGCCCGTCTCGCCGCTGATGGCGGCGCGGCTGGAAGTCATGCTCTGGGCACTCTATGCAGTGCTTGTCGCCCTCTTTGTCGGGAGCGTCGTGCTGCTCTTTTTGGGCGACAGGGCGCGCATCGGGCGGGAGGCCGCTGTACTTTCCGCGCTCGCTGCGTTCAGCACGGTGTGCTTTACCCTCTTAAGCGATGTCATCACGCCACTTTTTTACGGCTGGAGCATGGACGTCGCGATCGGCTACTTTTACACGGGATTTTTTGCAATGGTGCCGCAGACGCTGTGCGCCGCAGTGAGCGTCGCGCTGCTCTTTTATCCCCTGGAGCGCGCCTTTTCCATGGCGCTGTCGCCCGCGCAGAAAAAGCGGCGCGAGGCGCTCTTCAGGGCGCGTACGGCAAGAAAAAGGGGAGGAGCTGAACAAATCCCGCCCTCAAATGATGGACGAACGCAAAAAGATATGGTATAATAGCCATATCTATTTTTTTATCTTTCGGAGCTTTTTTATGGCAAAGGACACGTTTGTAGAACAGATCGCCGACATTGAGACCGATTTCCCCCAGTGGTACACCGACGTGGTCGTCAAGACCAAGCTGGTCGATTACGGCCCCGTCAAGGGGACGATGGTCATCCGTCCCTACGGCTATGCGATCTGGGAAAATATTCAAAAGGAACTGGATGCGCGCTTCAAATCATACGGCATCGAGAACGCCTATTTCCCGCTGCTCATCCCCATGAGCTTCATGACCAGGGAGGCGGAGCACGTCGAGGGCTTTGCGCCCGAAGTCGCGGTCGTCACCCACGCGGGCGGGGAGAAACTCGCCGAGCCGCTCTGCATCCGTCCCACGTCCGAGACCATCATCGGCAGCATGTACAGCAAGTGGATCCAGTCCTACCGCGATCTGCCCGTGCTCATGAATCAGTGGGCGAACGTCATGCGCTGGGAAAAGACCACCCGTCCTTTCCTCAGAACGAGTGAATTTTTGTGGCAGGAGGGGCATACCGCCCATGCGAGCGAGGCGGAGGCAGTCGACATGACGCTTAAGATGCTCGCCGTCTATGAGGAGTTCGCAAAAACCTGCCTCGCGATGCCCGTGCTCACGGGGCGCAAGACGGAGAAGGAGAAGTTTGCGGGCGCTGTCGCGACCTACGGCATGGAAGCGATGATGCACGACGGCAAGAGCCTGCAGGCGGGCACGTCGCACTACCTCGGACAGAACTTCGCGAAGGCGTTCGATATCAAGTTCCTGGATAAGGATGGCGTGCAGAAGTACGCCTATACGATGTCCTTCGGCGTCTCCACTCGCCTGATCGGTGCGATCATCATGACGCACGGCGATGCGCGCGGGCTCATTCTGCCGCCCGTTGTCGCACCCGTGCAGGTCGTCATTGTGCCCATTGCGTCCAAGAAGCCCGGCGTCATCGAGGCGTGCAGGGACTTAAAGGACACGCTGACCAAGGCAGGCGTGCGCGTCGTGTTGGACGAGAGCGAAAATTCGCCCGGCTGGAAGTTCAACGAATGGGAAATGAAGGGCGTGCCCGTGCGCATCGAGCTCGGCCCCCGCGATCTGGAGGCGGGCAAGATGGTGACCGTGCGCCGCGACACGCACGAAAAGACGGAAGCGGAGCTCTCCTCGGCTGTGGAGACGGTCAAGGCGCTGCTTGCAACCGTGCAGAACGACATGTACGAGAGAGCCAAGGCGCGCATGGACAGCCGCATCGTGCGTGCGAACTCGCTCGAAGAGCTGCTTGCGGGTGTGGAGGGCGGAAACTTCGTCCGTGCCGGCTGGTGCGGCTGCCGCGCATGCGAAGACAAGGTCAAGGAGTTTGCGCAGGCGACGGCGCGCGTCATGGACGACGAAAATACGTCCGAGACCTGCATCGTCTGCGGCAAGAAAGCGGAACATACGGTGGTATTTGCGAGAGCTTACTAAAGCTGTTCACGAATTTTCTCACGCAAAGGCGCAATTCCGTGATCTGAGAGGGCGGTCGTGGGCACGCCGCTTTGCGGCTGACCGCACGTCTCGTGCTGGTAGACCCCGCCCTCGGTCAAGAAATTGCCTAACAAATGGCAATTTCTTAAGTTCGGGCATGCGCCGAAGCCGCACCGCGGCTATCGGCATAACGCACGCCCTCACCCCTCTCTTGACGCGAACCTTAGGGGCTTACCATTATAGTTGCCCGCATTCACTCCCACCCCCAAGCTGCGTGAGCAGCAAATAGAGGCATACTGCGGAGGGGAACCCTCCTTGTATCTGAGATTTTAACAAAAGGCATAACAAGTGAAGCCTTTTCCCGTTATTCATAGCAAGGGCACGGGGAGTGACTTTCCTTGCGGCGTAATTGGAACGGGTTCACGCGAATCTTTTTGCAAAGGCGTAATTCCGTGATTGGAGAGAAAATGCCGCCGCGATACAGGCGGTAAGGAGATAAACATGCGTCAGCTTCCAAAGTGGCTCTCGGATGCGGTGTTCTATGAGATCTATCCGCAGTCCTTTCAGGATACAAACGGCGACGGGATCGGCGATATCCCCGGCATGATCCAAAGGCTGGACTATATCAAATCGTTAGGCTGTAATGCGATCTGGGTCAATCCCTGGTACGATTCTCCCTTCGGCGACGCGGGCTACGACGTGCGCGATTACAAGAAGATCGCGCCCCGCTACGGCACCAACGACGACGCCAAGAACTTTTTCGACGCGGCGCACGCGCGGGGGATGCACGTCCTCATCGACCTCGTCCCCGGGCATACGTCCATTGAGCATCCCTGGTTCCGCGCGTCCATGCAGCCCGAAGAAAACGAGTATTCCGACCGCTATATCTGGACAAACTCCATTTGGGAGAGTACCGATCTCGCCTGCATCCGCGGCATTTCGCAGCGGGACGGCTCGGCGGCGGTCAACTTCTTTTCCAATCAGCCCGCGCTCAATTACGGATATGCAAAGCGCACCCGTCCGTGGATGATGCCGCCTGATTCGCCCGCCGCGCTCGCAACGCGCGAGGCGATCAAGGACGTCATGCGCTTCTGGCTGGACCTGGGCGCGGACGGCTTCCGCGTCGATATGGCATCGAGTCTCGTCAAGGCGGACGAGGGCTGGACGGAGACAATTAAGCTCTGGCAGGATTTCCGCGCCTTTCTCGATGCGGAGTACCCGCATTGCGCGATGGTGTCCGAATGGGGCGTGCCCGCCAAGTCCATCGAGGGCGGCTTCCACATGGACTTCATGCTGCATTTTGGTCCGCCCGCTTACAATTCGCTCTTCCGCTGCGAGCATCCCTTCTTCTCGCGCGAGGGCAAGGGGGACATCACCGTGTTCCTCGATACCTACCTTGCCGACCTTGCGTCGACGCAGGGCAGGGGGCTGATCTGCATTCCTTCGAGCAATCACGATATGCCCCGCCTTGCGCGCGGCAGGGATGTGCGCGATCTGAAGATCTGTTTTGCATTTCTTCTGACGATGAGCGGCGCGCCCTTCCTCTATTACGGCGACGAGATCGGGATGCGCTATCTGGAGGACGTCACGTCGGTGGAGGGCGGCTACGACCGCACCGGGTCCCGCTCGCCCATGCAGTGGGAAAAGCGCACGGGATTCGGCTTTACGACGGGCGATACGCCCTACATCCCCTTCGATCGGAGCGCGGATGCGCCCACGGTCGCGGAGCAGGAAGCGCGGAAGGATTCTCTGCTGAATGCCGTCAGGGCGCTTCTGCGGCTGCGGCATGCGCACAGGGCGCTGCAATCCTTCGGGGAATTTGTCCCGGTGTATGCCGAGGCGGGCAAGTATCCCTTTGCATATGAAAGGCGTGCGGACGGCGAGCGCATCCTCGTCATTCTCAATCCCGCGGACAGAGCGGAGAAAATCTCCTTTGACTGCGCGGGTGAGGTGCTCTTTCAGGTCGGCGGCGTTCCGGAAGACGGAACAATGCCTGCGCGCAGCGCATGCGTCATCAGGCGATAGGTCGCCCGGAAAAAGGCGTATCGCGGCGCATGCGCAAAAGAAATGGCGCGCCGTGTACGCGTAAAACAAGCAAGCTATTTTTGGAGGATTCCAAATGAAACATACCGATATTGCAAAAGTACTCAGGGACGCGTCCCTGATGGGGCAGGAGGTCACCGTCTGCGGCTGGGTGCGCACGGCGCGCGATTCGGCGGCGGTCGCCTTTCTGGAGATCACGGACGGGACGAGCTTCTCCCGTCTGCAGGTCGTCGTTGACAAGAATAAACTTGCGCTCGATCCCGAATGCACCAAGTGCGGCGCGTCCGTGCGGGCAAAGGGCGTCGTCGTCAAAGCGTTCAAGGGCGATGGGGCGGAGCTCAACGCGACGGAAGTGACCCTTCTTGGAAAGTGTCCGCCCGAATACCCCATTCAGAAGAAGCGCACGACGCTGGACTTTTTGCGCGGCATCCCGCACCTGCGGCTGCGGACCAACACGTTTGCCGCCGTCTTCCGCGTGCGGAGCGTCGCGGCGCAGGCGGTACACCGCTATTTCCATGAGCGCGGCTACTATTATATCAACACGCCTCTCATCATCGCGAGCGACTGCGAGGGCGCGGGCGAGATGTTCCGCGTGACGACGCAGCCCTGGGATGCAAAATATGAGAGCGAGGAGGCGTACTACAAGGACGACTTCTTCGGCAAAAAGGCGGGGCTTTCGGTGTCCGGTCAGCTGGAGGGCGAGGTCGCCGCGACGGCGCTGGGCAGGATCTACACCTTCGGACCCTCCTTCCGCGCGGAGAACTCCAACACGACGCGTCACCTTGCCGAGTTCTGGCACATTGAACCGGAGATCGCGTTTGCGGAACTGCCGGACGTGCTGGAGGTCGCCGAGGAGATGGTCAAATACCTCATCCGTACCGTACTTTCGGAGTGTCCCGAGGAGATCGCGTTCTTCGATAAGTTCATGGAGCCGGGGCTTAAGGACAAGCTCACGCACGTTGCGGAGAGTGAGTTTGGCGTGCTCGACTATACCGAGGCGATCGAAATTCTGAAGAAGGCGGACAAGGAGTTCAAGTTCCCCGTCGAATGGGGGTGCGATCTGCAGACGGAGCACGAGCGCTATATCACCGAGGAGGTGTTCAAAAAGCCCGTGTTTGTCGTCAACTATCCCAAGGAGATCAAGTCCTTCTATATGAAGCAGAATGCGGACGGCAAGACGGTCGCGGCGGCCGATCTCCTGGTGCCGGGCATCGGCGAGATCATCGGCGGCAGCGAGCGCGAGGCGGATCCCGACAAGCTGCTTGCCGCGATGAATGCGCGCGGCATGGATCTCTCCGCGTATGAGCAGTATATCTCCCTGCGCACCTTCGGCACTGTGCCGCACGGCGGATTCGGGCTGGGGTTTGAGCGCTTTGTCATGTATGTGACGGGCATGGAGAATATCCGCGACGTCACGCTCTTCCCGCGTACGGTCAAGAATATCATGTGACAAGAAAATACTTTGCGGCGCGCCCCTTGTGAAAGGGGCGCGCCGTGCTGTTTGTCAGATATTTTTTCGGGAAAAAAAGTGCGTCTGAGCGCGTCTGAGAGCCAAAACAACGCCTGCCCGGGACTTTTCCCGGGGCTTCGAGGAAGGGAAATGCGGCGAAATTGCGGCGCATTTGCGAGGGGAGAGGGGGTGAGAAAAAGGAATGGCGGGCGCAGTCTTGCGGGCTGCGCTGTTTTTTGTGCCAAATGCCCGTAAAAGAGGATGTTTTTGGCATTTTTCATAGTATTATGTGACACATAGTACTATGAAAAGAATGAAATTGTTACGTTTCAGGAGTATGCGCGGGCCATGGAAATGGCTGTGACAAATCTTTGAAATTATATTGACAATGGATTAGTCGTCAGGTATAATTTTATTTGCAGTTATCTGCATAAAATCAGGCGTCTGCCCAAGGGACTGCATTTGAGAGGGGAATTATGAACGATGAAGGATTTCGGGTAAACAGAATGAAGTTTTATCCATGCCAAAGTGTTGGTTCCAAGGTAGCGTGTTGCTTTGCGGTTTGTTGGTTTTTACCGTTATTGATTATATTTATCATATTCTATCCAGAAGTGCCGCTATGGTCTGTCCTCCTTTTGGGTTTTTGGATATGCTTTTTGATATTCGCAACTGTTGCCTGTTTTTTCCATGGAGTTATTTTTGACGAAAAGAAAGGGATTTTGTCTTTGCGAGCCATTTATCGGAGAACGGCAAAGTTTTCAGAGATCAAGGATATTCGGATCAACAATCGTCCGAGCGTCGATCCGAGGAAATATTGTTTCATTGAGATTTCCTTGAAAAACGGCAAAATAATAAAGATGGCAGGCTATAGTTCTTGTTTTCGTTTAAAACATGATGTGGAGAAGTCGGCAAAAATTGTTTCGGAAATCAAAAAGCGTTTGCAGGAGAAGGGATATCTGAAAGGAGTATTGGAGCAGGTCATCAGTTACGAGGAATAGGGGACTATGTGCAATCCAATCTGAGAAGAGGCAAAATACATTGCCTCTTTTTTGCACTGCAAAGGAGTGAGTGCTTTGATATTGGTTGCGTTTTTTTACATAACAATCCGCCCGCCGCACAGTTGTGCGGCGGGCGGATGCTATCATTCTTGTGTCGGTTTGATGGGGCTGCGTGCTCTTCTTGCGAGCGTCCGCCAAGATGATCAGTCGTTGATGCCCTTCTGGATCTCGTTCTCGAAGGGTGTGTTGTACAGCTCGTCCTTGTTGAGCTCGAAGAGCGGGTAGCCGTCCTCGCGGAACTTGACTTTGAGGACGTGCGCGTGACGGTTGTGGTCGTCGAGCGGGTCGCCGACGATCTTTTCGTAGTTGCGGAAATGTACCATCGTCAGCCACTCGTCCTCGTCGCCCCGCACGAAGCAGTTGTGCCCGGGCCCGTAGACCTTGAGTTCTTCGTTCGTCTTGAGCACGGGCCAGCGTTCCTTGCTCCAGGAGCGGGGGTCGAGAAGATCTGCGTCCTCGTCGGCGGTGAGCATGCCCATACAGTAGCAGGCGCCCGTCGCGGATGCGGAATAGGTCAGATAGATCTTGCCCTTGGTCTCGGGTCCGTACAGGACGGAAGGGCCTTCATTGACCCAGAAACCGCCGTCGCGCTCCCAATCGTAGTCGGGCGAGGTGATGCGTACAAATACCGTCTTGAGCCGGGTGGGCGTTTCCAGCTCCGCGATAAGCAGATCGGAGATGGGCTTTTCGGCGCGCTCACAGCCAAATTTCTGCGCCCAGACGGCATACCATCTGCCCTTCATTTCAAACACCGTCATGTCGAGCGAGAAGTCGGTGAAGGGATAGGGATCCTCGTCTGCAGGCTGCATGGGAACGGCGTCCGCCTCCCATTCGTCCGTCATGGGGTCCTGCCCCTTGCAGATGAGGGCATAGGGGCGGATATCCCAGATATCGGGATAGTGACCCGCCGCAAAGTAGATGACCCACTTGCCCATGATATAGTGCAACTCGGGCGCCCAGATATGGGACGCCAGCTCGCCCGTCTCGTGCTTCATCCAGACGACGCGGCTCTTTGCCGTCGCGATGCCGTTGACTGTGTCCGCGCAGCGGATCTCCAGGCGGTCATACAGGGGGCAGGTCGCCGTGAAATAGTACTTGCCGTTGCGCTTGCAAAGATAGGGGTCTGCGCGCTGGGGCGCAAGGGGAGAAAGGTATTTTGCCATAAAATTCCTCGCTGTTTGATTTTCGATCGGATGGCGGGCGGAGCGCCCGCTTGGTGACAAACTGTCCTGCCTTTATTATAACCTACTTTTTGCGCCGCGTCAACGGGCGCGCGGAAAATTGTCTGCGCTTTTTTGGATATTTTTTGCAGCGGGTAAAAAGCTTTGCGTGCGGACGCCGCCGGGATGCAGCGGCTTTGCGCGTCATCTGTGCCTGTTACGGTCTTTTTCGCGGGGCAGCAGGAAGATATAGACGCCGACGATGAGCAGCGCCAGCACGGTCAGGATGATGATGAGCGCGATGCGGATCGCCTCCGAGCCGTCGTTATCCAGCATGTCCGCCGTGACGGTCGCGTGGAACGAGGAGTCGTCGGTCAGGCGCGCGGTGTAGGTGCCGTCGCCGTTGTCAAAGAGCTGTACCTGCGTGCGCTCGGTGACGAGCCGCTCCTCGCCCGCGTCGTTGGTAAAGAGGATGCCGTCCGAGGGCTTGAGATAGGAGAGAGTGTACAGATCTCCCGCCGCGGGACCGGGTGAGACGGTCGTGAGATAGGACGCGGGGACCCAGCCGCGCTGCACACTGCGCGCGTCCGTCTCGTATTCGATGAGGGCGTAGGTCATGTCGGGTGCTTCCACGGTGCCCAGAAGCGTGACCTGCGTGCCGCGTGCGAGCGTGAGATCGATGAGCGGGGCGTCGAGGCAGGGCGCAAAGTATGCCGAGACCTGCGAGGAGAGATAGCGCGTTTCGCCCTCTGTCTGCGTCCAGCTGCTTTCGGCGGTCGTGACGGCGTCGGCGCGAAGAAGTTCGGCGGTGTAGCTGCCGTCATCCTCCGCAAAGAGCACGACGGCATAGCCGCCCGGGTTGGTCGCATCGTCTGCGAGCAGGACGCCGCGGCGCGCCTCCGCGCTCCTGCCGTAGCGGACATAGGGGAAGCTGTCATCGTCCGTATCGCGCAGCGCTTCAAGGTCGACGGTGATGCCGACTGCCTGCGCGGCGACGTCCACAATGAGGTTTTCCTGCGTGTGATGGGAGAAGATGGCCTCCCTTGCGTCGCCGACGGGAAGTTCGGAGAGCGTCGGAATGGAGGCAAGCGCGCCTTCGGCGGCGTCCGTGCTTGCCTGCGTCGCGACGATATAGTTGCCGAAGAGGAAATAGACGGCGTCGTCCTCGTATCCGAGGACATAGGAGCGCGCCTGCGCACTGTCCGCGCCGTAGACGAAGTCAGTGCCGTCGATAGCGGCATACGCCTGTCCGTTGCACATCAGCGTGCCGTTTGAAAGACAGTAAAGGTTGCCCTCGAGGTCCGCGCGCAGGGCGGTCGCGCCGACGGGAAGGATGATGCCCGTGTCCGTTCCCGTGCTCTGGGAGAGAAACTCCTCCTCTGTGTACATGCGCACTCTGCCGCCCGTGTAGGAGAGGTAAATGTTGCCGTAGAGGTCGGCGGTCATGCCGTTGGGGGAGGTGCTCGTCTCGATCGATTCGCCGCCCACGATGCCCCGCGTGCCGTTGCCCTTGACGTAGTAGGTGCTGCCATACAGTACGCTCAGCCCCACGACCTCGGTACCCGTGAGCCGGGCGGAGGTGAATGCCGTCTCGCCCGCTGCGTAGTTGCAGGTGTAGACCTGCGTCCCCGACGCGTATGCGATGACTTCGCCGTCTGTCGCGACGCGTTCGGGTTCACTCTCGCAGGCGAGGACTGTGTAGCTGTCCTCTGCGCTGTTGTAGACGGCGATGCGGTCGTTGCCCGCGTCTGCGGTGACGATCAGATCGCCTGCGCGCACAATGTCCGTCGCGCCGTTTAAGCGGTTGGGAGAATCGGACGCGGCGGCGATCTCATAGTCGGTGTATGCTGCGCTGCCGTCTCCGATTTCGATCTCGCGGACGGAGGAGCCTCGGATGCAGTAGAACTTCCCGCCGTAATAGCTGAGCGCCGAGACGCGGCAGAAGTCCGCGTCGTCGGAAAGCAGGGTGGGCGCGGCGTCGCTGCCCGGGGCGCGGCGGAACAGTCCCGCCGCAGAGGAGAAGTAGAGATAGGTCCCGTCCGAACAGAGGGAGGCAATGTGGCGGTTGACCGTCGTATCGGTGGAGATGTAGTAGCTGAGCATGTCGCCGTACATGCCGTCGGGTCCGGGATAGTAGATCTGATCGCTCACCGTGCAGTAGAGCGTGCCATCCGCGTAGGAGAGCCAGGGCTCCGTTCCCGTGGAGAGCTCGCCGAGGAAGGTGCCGTCCGACTGCAGATCGGAGAGGCTGCGCTGTGCGAGCGTCGTCACGCCTTGCGAGATAACCGCCGTATACAGCATGTCGTTTGCTATGAGGAAGGTAGAACAGTTGAGCGAGGGGATCTGCTCTGCCTCGCTCGTTGTGCAGTCGTAGCGCCAGAAATAATTGGAAGTGCTGCGCACGGTAAAGTAGAGGGTGTCCCCGACAAACTGGATCTTGCCGATGGACGCGCTCTCGCCCGACGTCGTATAGGCGACATAGCCGGACTGTGTACCGCGCTCATAGACATAGAGCGACCTGCCGTCCGCGATCGCGATATATTCGTCCGAGAATGCGGCGTCGGAGGGAGAATTCAGCTCAAGGTACTGTTCGTAACTGCCCGGAAGAAAGAGCGAGGCGTTCTCCGTCGTGAGCGAAACGCTCTCTTCTTCCGCCTGCGCGCTCACCGGGGGATTGAGTTGGGATGCAGCCGTACAGATCGCGCCGCACAGAAGAAGTGCGGCGAGCGCGGCTGCGCTCTTTCGTAGTAACATATAACTATTATAACACGCGCGCGTGAAAAAGACAATTGCATGCAGGCAAAAATTTTATGAAAGTCCGGGAAGACACAAAAAAACCGTCGGTTTGAAAAAAATTTGAAAAATCCGGAAATTTTTTTGTCATACAGGCAGCCGTCTGTCATATTTCCATGCTATGATAAAAAGGCAAACAAACGTTCGTATATGTTCGGGCGAAGTCCGGACAGCAGGAGGGGAAGTGGCAAACGAATACGCAAAGGTGATCCTGTATGCATATCCCTATCTTTCGGCGCTCAGCGACGCCGTCGGGGTGGGCGCGGTCAACAAGGCGATGTTATCCTTTCGTTCGCAGGAGGACGCCTTGCAGACGGCGGAGACCATCGTGGAGGAGCTGGCGGTCAAATCCAGGCTCATGCGGCTGGAAGATGCGGTGAATGCGGCGCTCTCTTCGCTGAGCGACGAGGAGCTGTATCTGCTGGAGTACAAGTATTTCCGCCGCAAGCGGGTGCTGCGGGAGAAGTATGCGGGATACTGCATGGCGTGCTCCGAGCGGACATACTACCGCAAACAGTGTGCCGTACTCAAAAAGTTTGTGTGCCGTCTCATGCAGCAGGGCTGGCAGGAGCAGACTTATTCGGAGGCATTTGGCAGTTTCGCGCCCTTTGCGCGCGTGCTGGACGCGCTGAAGGCGGGGCGGGAGGGGGCGATCACGCAAAAGCGCGCCCGCAAAGAGCGGGGCGCATGATCAGAAGTCCTGCGGTTCATCCGTCTGGCGGCGCTTGCCGCGCATGAGGATAATTGTGATGGCGACCGCCGCGCCGCAGGCAAGGCAGATGACGACGATCTGCGTCGCGCTGACGGGACTCTCCGCGGCGGGCGTCTGATCGGTTTCGCCGTCGCCGCTCGTTGCGGCGAGGTAGTCGGTATTGTGCTCGTATTCGGGCGGCGCGTCGGCAGGGATATAGCCGAAGGTGCCGTCCAGGAGCACATACAGGTAGAGCTGTCCGCTCTCGTAGCGGTCGCCGTAGTAGACAAAGGTGCGCTCGACGGAAGTGAAGGCGTCGTCGCCGAGGTCGCCCGCTTCGGGCAGGGTATAGGTGACGGTGATCTGCTTTCTGAGGTAGGGGCGGACGGGAATGAAGTCGACAAAGAGCAGCTGATCGGTGCGGCAGTACCCCAAAAGTTTTTTGTAGGGCAGGTCGTCCACGAGATATTCCACGGTGGAATAGACCTCGCCCTCCTCGAGGACGCGGACGTAGTATGTATCGGGAATGAGAAAAAGGCGTTCTTCCTCGCTCGCGCCCGCGTAGAACCAGACGTCCTGCTCGCAGACGGCATACCGCCCGTCGGCGGCGGAGGCGGCGAGGGGCGGGGCGGGAAACAGGAGCGCCGCAAGGAGCGGCAAAAGGAGGATCAGACGTTTCATGTCTGCTATCGTAGCGCGTTTGCGCGGGCGGGCGGGGAGCGGTTTTGACGAAAATGAGCGAATTATCGGTAAAACTCAGGGCGGTGGAGGCGGAGATCGCCAAGCGGCGGGCGGCGGACCATCTCGCGCACTACAATACGGGCAGAAAAAAGCATAAAAAACAGCTCGCCTTCCACAAGTGTAAAAAGCGCAACCGCTGGGTGTTCGGCGGCAATCGCTCGGGTAAGACGGAGTGCGGTGCGGTGGAGGCGGTGTGGATGGCGCGCGGGTGTCATCCCTACCGCAAGAACAGGAAGGACGTGTTCGGCTGGGTGGTGTCGCCCACCATGCAGGTGCAGCGCGACGTCGCGCAGAAAAAGGTGCTCTATTACCTGCGTCCCGATCAGATTGCGGATATCGTCATGGTCAGCGGCAGAAAGGACAACCCCGCCGCGGGCATCGTCGACCAGATCATCGTCAGGAACGTTCTGGGCGGGACGAGCGTGATCGGCTTCAAGAGCTGCGATCAGGGCAGGGAGCGCTTTCAGGGGAGTTCGCTGGATTTTGTCTGGTTTGACGAGGAGCCGCCGCGCGATATCTACGAGGAGTGCATGATGCGCGTCGTCGACCGACAGGGGGATATCTTCGGGACAATGACGCCCCTGAAGGGGCTGACCTTTCTCTACGAGGAGATCTACCTCAACCGCGGGAACAATCCCGAAGTCTGGTACGAGTTCATGGAGTGGGCGGACAACCCCTTTCTCTCCAAGAAGGAGATCGCGCTGCTCACCGCCTCCATGGACGAGACGACGCTGCAGTCCCGCCGCTACGGCAGGTTCGCCGCGCGCGAAGGGTTGGTCTATCCCGAATTTGACGAGCGGGTGCATGTCATCGAGCCCTTTTCCGTCCCGCCTGACTGGCAGGCGAAGATCAGCATCGACCCGGGGCTCAAGAACCCGCTCTCGGCGCACTGGTACGCCGTCGATTGGGACGGCAATGTGTATGTGATCGCCGAGCACTACGCCGCGGGGAAGGATGTAGACTACCATGTGCGCGCCATCCTCGCGATGTGCGAAAAACTGGGCTGGAAGCGGGACGCGCAGGGGAGGGTGGAGGCGCTCATCGACTCGGCGGCGGGGCAGCGCACGCTGGCGGCGGCAAAATCAGTCGCGGAGCTTTTCGCAGAGCGCGGCATCCTCGCCGATACCCGCGTCGAGAAGGACGTCTTTTCCGGCATCGAACGCGTCAAGGGGTACTTAAGTCGCGATAACGGGCTGCCCGATCTGTATATCTTCTCGGGGTGCGTCAATATGATCCGCGAGTTCAAGAGCTATTTCTGGGGCAGCGGGGAGAGTCCCGTAAAAAGAGACGATCACGCGATGGACGAGCTGCGCTATTTTCTGATGGATCGCCCGCAGCCCGCGCGGACGAAGGGCGAAAAGAGCGCGATTGCGAGGGACAAGGAGAAGCGCATCCGGGCGCTGAGAAGGGGAACAAAACACAAAAAATGACATGGAACATAGTATTATGTCTGACATAATACCGTGAAAATGCCAGAAAAAGGAGGAAAAGTCGTTGGATGCAGGAGGATAAGGTCAGGGATGCGGTGCTCAAAGTCGCGCTCGGCTTCCGCGTGGAGGAGGTGACGGAGGAGTACGGCATGGAGGACGGGGAGATGCGCCTCGTCAAGTGCAGAAAGACGCACAAGGATATCCCGCCCGACTTAAAGGCGGTGCGCCTTTTATTGGAGGGAACGGACTACGCGTCCTTTACGGACGAACAGCTCGAAGCGGAGAAAGAAAAGCTGCTCAGACAACTTGAGCGCGAAAAGGAGAATGCATGAACGGGGAAATAACAGAGAAAACGGCGAAAGAAAAGCGCGCCGAGGCGCTGGTGAAGGACGTGACGGCGGATTTTGAAGCGCGTCGGGAAATGCGGCGCAGCCTCGAGCGCGGCTGGCAGCTCAACATGAACTTTGTCAGCGGCAATCAGTACTGCGATATCGGCGCCGCGGGGGAACTGGAAGAGGAGACGGCGGAATTTTACTGGCAGTCGCGCAGGTGCTTCAATCATATTGCGCCCACTTTGGATACGCGCATCGCGCGCCTTGCCAAGGTGCGCCCCAGTCTTGAAGTGCGCGCCTTCTCCGATTCGGACGACGACATGAAGACGGCGCGGCTGTGCTCCAATATCCTGAAGGCGGTCAGAAACAGAATCGATCTGGACGGCATCATCGACCGCGCGACGCTCTGGTCGGAGACGTGCGGCACTGCATTTTACAAGATCGTCTGGAACTACGAGGACGGCAAGGTCATCGGCACGGACGATACGGGGCACTCCATCCGCGAGGGAGACGTCAACGTGGTGGCGCTCTCGCCCTTTGAAGTGTACCCGGACAGCCTCACCGCGGAGGGAATGGAGGAGGTGGAGAGCCTCATCCACGCCAAGGCGGTGCCCGTGTCGCAGATCAAGGAGCGCTTCGGCGTGGAGATCGAAGGGGAGACGATCACCGACTTTCCCTTTGTTCCCTTCTCGTCGGCGAGCGGCTGGAGGCGTCCCATAGACGGCGCGGCGCAGCCCGCGCTTCAGGACGCTGTCATTTTAATTGAACGGTATACCCGTCCGAACGGCGAACACCCGAACGGACGGCTTGAAATCGTGGCGGCTGACAAACTCTTGTACGAAGGAGATCTTCCCTATCGCAACGGCGACCGCGGCGAGCGCGTGCTGCCCTTTGTGCGGCAGACCTGCATCGCCCTGGCGGGCGCGTTCTTCGGGACGAGCGTCGTGGACAGGATGATCCCCCTCCAGCGGGCGTACAACGCGGTCAGAAACCGCAAGCACGAATTTCTCAACCGGCTGTCGATGGGCGTCATCGCGGTCGAAGATGGCTCGGTGGACGCTGAGGATCTTGCGGAGGACGGGCTGTATCCCGGGAAGGTGCTCGTCTACCGCAGGGGCTCGGAAAAGCCGGGCTTTCTGGAGAGCGGGACGCTGCCATCGGAGTTCGAAAAGGAAGAGGAGCGGCTTTCGGGGGAATTCATCCTCGTCTCGGGCATGAGCGAGATCTCCCGCAACTCCGCGAACCCGACGCACGTCACGAGTGCGACGGGGTTGCAGCTGCTCATCGACCAGGACGTCAACCGCATGCACATGAGCGTGGAGAGCATGGAGCGCGCTGTCAGAGAGGCGGGCAAGCAGATCCTGCATCTCTACAAGCAGTTCGCGGGCGCTTCGCGCGTCATGCGCATGACGGGCACGGGCGGGTATGCCGAGCTGTTTGAGTTCAGCAGAAGCGACATCTCTGCGGACGACGTGCAGTTCGTATCCGGATACGAGCGCACGGCAGAGCAGAGAAAGGAGGATATCTTGTACCTTCTGTCGCTCGGGCTTCTGCGGGACGAGAACGGCAACTTTTCGGACGACACGCGCAACCGCGTGCTGGAGGCGCTGGGGTACGGTTCGTTCGACAACGCGCGGGATATCTCCCATCTGCACCTCAAGAAGGCGGAGAAGGAAAATATCCTGCTGGAGACCATGGACGTGGAGGCGGATGCGTATGACGATCATGCGCTGCACACGACCGAACACGTCCGCGCCCTGCTTTCGGGCGGGGAGGAGGACGCGGTGCGCAGGGAGCGCATCCTCAGGCACCTTGCGTCCCATCAAAAATTCGGAGGAGAGAAATGACGGAAGAGGAGAACACAACGCAGGGACCCGAGGACACGACCAAAGTCGATCTCGGAAAATTTCAGAACGTAGACGCCCTCATGCGCGCTTACAAGGAGCTCGAGGCGGAATTCACCCGTCGCAGTCAACGCCTGCGGGCGCTGGAGGCTGCTGCGGCGCAGTCGGACGAAGCGCAGCCGAAGCGCGCAGAAGCGGACGCTCACGAAGAGCTGTACCGTGCCGTCAAGGGGGACGAGGGGGTCTGCGCGCGCATCGTGGGCGAGTATCTCGCCTCGTGCAAGGGCGTGCCCATTCTCGGGGGCGGGGGTGCGGGCGTCACGGCGCCCGTCAAACGAGCGCAGACCTTCAAAGATGCAGGCAACATGGCGCTCGGCTACTTCAAATTACAAAAATAAAGCAACAAGGAGAAAATTAACATATGGTTACTACCACTTCGGCAGACAGCGCGCTCCGTTCGTACTATTTGGACGCAGTCACGGAACAGCTCAACAGAAGCGCTAATCCCTTCCTCGCGGCGATCGAACAGACCACCTCGGACGTGTGGGGCAAGGACGTCAAAAAGACGGTCGTGTGCGGGCTGCACGGCGGCATCGGCGCGGGCACGGAGGACGGAGATCTGCCCGCTTCGTCGACCAACGGATATGCACAGCTCACCGCGACGCTGAAAAACCTCTACGGCAAGATCGAGATCAGCGACAAGGCGCTGCGCGCTTCCCGCAATGACGAGAGTGCGTTCGTCGACCTGCTCAATGAGGAAATGAACGGGCTTGTGCGCAGTTCGTCCTTCAACCTCGGCAGAATGCTCTTCGGCGACGGCACGGGAAAGCTTGCGACGATCTCCAGTGCGACCGGCACCACGTATTCGGTGGACAGCACAAGAAATCTGGCGACCGGGATGATCGTCGATGTTATCTCCGGCGAGGGCGCCGCGGTTGCGACCGCGCGCACGATCACCGCAGTCGATCACAATAAAAAGACGGTCAGCGTTTCGGGATCGACGGTCAGCGGTGTAACAAACTGCGGTCTGTACGTCCAGAATTCACGCAATCTCGAGCTGACGGGGCTGGGTGCGATCTTTTCCGATTCTACGACGCTCTACGGGCTGAATCGCTCGGAGAACGGCTGGCTGACGCCCACGATCATCAAGGAGGTGGGTACGCTCAGCGAGCTCAACGTACAGACCGCGATCGACAGAGTGGAGGAGGCGTCCGGCGGACAGATCAACTTCATCATCTGTTCGTGGGGCGTCAAGCGCGCGCTCTACAACGTCCTGAGCAAGTACCGCCAGTGTGACAGCGTCACGCTCGAAGGCGGCACGCGCGCCATTACCTTCAACGGTATCCCCGTCGTGGCGGACCGCTTCTGCCCGAGCGGCACGATGTATCTGCTGAACACCAACGATTTCCACCTGCATCAGCTGTGCGACTGGCAGTGGCTGGAGGGGGAAAACGGGCGCGTGCTCAATCAGATCCCCGGCAAGCCCGTCTATCAGGCGACGCTCGTCAAGTATGCGGAGCTCATGTGCTACCGCCCCTGCGGGCAGGCGATGATGAGCGGCATCACGGAGAAGTAACAAGGAGGGCGGTATGCTCATCAAGGATGTGCTGATCACGGCGGCGGAGAGCATCGGCAGGACCGACCTGACGAGCGCGATCGAGTCGGCATACAGCGCGGCGGTCAGTTCGGGGACGTCTCCCTCGGGCGAGGCAGCCGCCCTGCTGCGGTGCTACCGCCTCGTGGAGAACGAAGTCGCGCTCGATCATCTGCCGCTTCGGGCGCAGGATACGCTTTTGCCCGTCGACGGCTATGTGCAGTTTTCCGATTTTTCCCATTCGCCCGTGGACGTGATCGAGGTCAGGGACGCGCAGGGGAGTAAGACGGAGTTTGAGGTCTTAGCCTCCCGCCTCTATGTGGGGACGGGGAGCGGGTCCGTCACCATTGACTACACCTATGTGCCCGAACAGCCCAAGATCAGCGATGAAACGGCGTTTTCGGACAAGGTGTCCGCCCGCTTGCTTGCCTTCGGCGTCGCCAATGAATACCTGCTCACTGCGGGACGGTATGCCGAGGCGGCGGTGTGGGAAAAGAAGTACCGCGATGCGCTTTCGGCGGCGGGGCTCTCGCGCAGAAAGCTGTGCGTGCGGGCACGGAGGTGGGTATGACGCCCTCGCATAGGACGTATACGCTGCACTATCCCCTCGCCGAACTCAGAAAGGGCGGGCGCATCCGCCGCCTCCGGCTGGAACACTTCCGTGAGGAGAGCGGTGCGCTCGTGTGCGCAGAGGGGGAGAGCTTTGCGTATTCGCTGCCCTCGTCCACGACGGACATCTTCTGCGCCGACAACCGCCTGTTCGCCTATGTGCAGAGTTCGCAGACGGGGAAGTTCATGGATACGGGCGTCTCCTATCCCTCGGGCGGCAGCATGCACAATTTAGTCGCGCTCGTCGAGGCGGAGGGCACGACGCGCTTTTTCGCCATCGGAAACAGTTACCTCAACTACTTTGCCAACACGGCAAACAGCATCGTCACCTTTTCGCCCACGCCCTCGACGACGGCGCTCGCGCTGCATCATGAGCGGCTCTTCGGCGCAGTCGGGACGCGCGTCTACTACACCAAGCCGCTGGACTTCCGCGGCTGGGAGGAGTACGGCGAGCACGATGCGGGATATTTTGACCTGCTGCCGGGTGCGGGCACTGTCGTGGATATCTTTTCCATGCGCGACAGAGTGTTCTTTCTCAGGCGATACGGCATCACCCGTCTGACGGGGTACTGCGACATCTACAATTTTCGCCAGGAGGAAATGCCGTTCGGCATGGGGGAAGTGCTTTCGCGGGCGGCGGTCATCGGGGAATATGCCTACTTCTTCACACGCAAGGGGCTGTGCCGCTTTGACGGGACAAGCGTCGAGCATGTGGAGGACGCGTCCGACGAGGAGATCTCCCTGCTTCATGAGATCCGCATGGGCGCGCTGGAGTGTATGCATGCGGCGGCATCCGTCACGCTTTCGGACGGCGCCGAGGCGATCTATATCTACGATCCCGTGTCAAAGCGCGGCAGATTTATCCGCCGCAGTTACGATGCGTGCGCGTTCGGGCTGTACATTTATACGAAGCGCGGCAGTTCTGCGTACCGCCTGACGGGCAAGGCACTGCCCTCGTCCGGTTCGTGCAGACTCCTGACGGAATTCACGTTTGCCGACCTCGGCGAGGGGGAGAAGCGGCTGGAGGCGGTGTACCTCGCGGGCAGAGGGAACTTTTCGGTGACGGCGGCGGGTGAGGAGGACTCCGTGACGCTGTCCGTTCCGGCGGGGGAGTGGACGCGGTTTCCCGTCGCGGTGCGCGGGGAGAACGTGACGCTGACCGTCAGCACGAGCCAGAGTACCGCATCGCTCAAGGAACTTGATCTGCGCGTGAGGAGGGAGGACAGGATATGACCATCGACATCGTCGATCTGACCGATGAGAAGTACAGCGACCTCAATGCCGTGCAGATGGCAATGGTGCGCGCGGCGCAGGTCAAAAAGAACGAGATCGTTGCCGAAGCGGAGGAGGAAAAGGCTTCCATTCAGCGGGAGCTGGTCGCCAACAACTTTGCACGCTCCTATGTGCAGGTCATGGCAAACGCGCGCATCAACGCGGCGCAGCTGGAGGCGATCAACGCGCTCAAGGAGGATTTGGACTACCAGCTCGCCTATGAGGCGCTCGCTTCGGAGGGGAACGAGATGGGACCTTACCAGTATCCGTCCAACCCTAACTACAACCTCACGCCCTCGCAGCGCTTTCTCGTCGTGCGCGAGTACTACATGAGCGTGACGGATGATCCCGACGCCCGCTTGCAGGCGTACGCGGGGGACACGCTCGCACGAAGCTATCTGGGCGAATATTACGCAACGCTGTACGATCTGCTCGCATCGTACTGCTGAAAAAAGGGGCAGGCTCCGCAACATGCGGAGCCTGCTTTTTTGACGCTTTAATATGAATAAACCCCCGGTGCCTTATTGCTTATTCGTGATAGTTGTATTTTTCTTGCTATTTGGTGTCTCAATCCTAATAGCTGAAAGGCAAGTTGTTGGGACGAAAGCGTACTCATCGGCGCTGTGAGTAAAGACGTGATACGGCAAATGCTAAAGCCGAACTGAAAATTATTTTAGGAAAGTTTGCCGTATATATTGACTTTGTGGCTGAATATGGTATATAATATAGGTACAAGATAATATGGAGGTAAAAGCTATGACGATCATTCCGATGAGAGACTTAAAGGATACCGTCGAGATAGAGCGCCGTTGTATGGAGGAAAAAGGCCCCGTCTTTGTTACCAAAAACGGTTACGGCAAGTTGGTCGTAATGGATATTGAGTATTACGAACAGACTATGCGCAGGATATACGAAGCAAAACAGATCAATGAAGGACTGTCCGATCTGGCAAACGGCAAAACTGTTGACGGCGACGAAGTAAAACAGAAATTGGCGGCGAAATATGGCATCTGAATACGGGTATCGCTTCACGCGGCAGGCAGAAACGGACTTATCCGGGATTCTGCAATACATAAGCGAAGACTTATCGAATCCGAGTGCGGCAACCGCACTCGGACGTAAGGTCTTTGCAAGCATTGAGGATATAAGACAGTTTCCGCAGTCTGGTATGATTGTGGACAATCCCTTTTTGACGGATAAGGATGTGCGTCGCACGCTGATAGATAATTATATCCTCTACTACAAAGCCATAGACGCTGAAAAGATTGTGTATATCATCCGTATCGTGTATGCAAAGCGCAATCTGGACGAGATATGCCGCGAATTGGAGATATAACGCGCACAAAGCAAAACAAGCTATTTTCCGAATGTACAAATGCGGCTCAAAAAACGGAATGTGCAGTAAGGACCCCTTCGTCTCGCTGACGCTCGCCACCGTCTTGGCGGCGCCAAGGTAGTGCGCCGCCTGCGGGCACGAAATCGCCGCCGAAAATGGCGATTTCTTAGTTCGGCGTGCGCGCACAGCGCACCGCGCTGATGCGCACGACGCACGCCTCACCCTAAAACTTCGTTTCAGGGGAGGCATAACAAAAATACGTCATTTCGATTGCGGCGATAAGATTTATTTATCAATCAATTGCAAAAATTCTGTTGACAATTTGCTCCGCTTATCGTATAATGGCAGAAACCGATGAAGTGAAAGAGTAACGCGATATCAGCGGACTTCCAGAGAGTTCCCGCAGGGTGAGAGGGGAGCAGACCGACGCGCGTGAATGGGTCACGGAGGGCGGGCGTGAACACAAGTAGCGTCCGACGGGGCTTTCCCGTTACAGGAAGAGAGCATGTCAGTGCTTACAACGAGGCGGCCGATCGATCGGCTGTGAAATTGGGTGGCAACACGGAGAGATTCGTCCCAAACGGATCTTTACCGTGTATTTTTTTGCACAAAATATTTTATCAGGAGGTAACACCATGGCAACCAAGCAAGTCCCTTACAAGATCTATCTGTCGGAAGAGGAGATGCCTAAGGCATGGTATAATGTTAAAGCGCACATGAAGACGGAGCACGCGCCCTTCATCAATCCCGCGACCATGCAGCCCTGCACCAAGGACGACCTGCGTCCCGTGTTCTGCGACGAGTGCATCGATCAGGAACTCAACGAGACGGATGAGTACATCGGCATTCCCGACGGCATCCGCGACTTCTACCGCACCTTCCGTCCCTCGCCCCTTGTAAGAGCGTATTTCTTGGAAAAGCTGCTGGACACGCCCGCCGAAATTTACTACAAATTTGAGGGCAACAACACATCCGGCTCGCACAAGCTCAACTCCGCGGCGGCGCAGGCGTACTACGCAAAGCAGCAGGGGCTGACGTCCATCACGACCGAGACGGGCGCGGGACAGTGGGGCACGGCGCTCGCAATGGCGGCGGCGTTCTTCGGACTGCACCTCGACGTGTACATGGTCAAGGTGTCCTCCGAACAAAAGCCCTACCGCAAGGAGGTCATCCGCACCTACGGCGCCAACGTCATTCCCTCGCCCTCCGATACGACCGAGGCGGGCAGAAAGATCCTCGCCGAGTTCCCCGGCACGGGCGGCTCGCTGGGCTGCGCGATCTCCGAGGCGGTGGAAAAGGCGGTCACGACGCCAAACTGCCGCTACGTCCTCGGCTCCGTGCTCGATCACGTCCTGCTGCACCAGTCCGTCATCGGCCTGGAGAGCAAGGCGGCGCTCGATAAATACGGCGTCACGCCCGATATCATTATCGGCTGCGTGGGCGGCGGCTCCAACTTCGGCGGCCTCATCGCGCCCTACATGGGCGAGCGGCTGCAGGGCAAGAACAACATCGAGTTTGTCGGCGTCGAGCCCGCAAGCTGTCCTTCGCTGACGCGCGGCAAGTTCGCCTATGACTTCTGCGACTCCGCCAAGATCACTCCCCTTGCGAAAATGTACACGCTGGGTTGCGGCTTCATGCCCTCGCCCAACCATGCGGGCGGACTTCGCTATCACGGCATGAGTCCCATCGTCTCCCAGCTCTATCACGACGGCTATCTGCGTGCCGTCGCCGTGGAACAGAGCAAGGTGTTCGACGCGGCGGTCATGTTTGCCAAGTGCGAGGGCATCCTGCCCGCACCCGAGAGCTCGCACGCCATCCGCGTTGCCATCGACGAGGCGCTCAAGTGCAAGGAGGAGGGCAAGAAAAAGACCATCCTCTTCGGGCTGACGGGCACGGGGTACTTTGACCTCGCCGCCTACAAGCAGTACAACGACGGCACGATGATCGACTACGTCCCTACCGATGCCGACCTTGCAAAGGGCTTCGCGACCATTCCCGACTGCCCCGTCAACAAGGGCGCGCTGTAAGGAATACGCTTTCATGCGGCAACTGTCAAATCGGCGCGCCGCCGCGCTCATCGCGCGGCGGCGCGCTTTGCCATATGGGGCGTGACGAAAAGGAGGCAAGCCTGCCTCCGGCGTGGCGCAGCCTGCAAAATTGTCACGATGCTTGCCACATGAATTGCATGATTTTACACATATTTCATGTTGAACACAAAAATAAATGGAAATACCGTCTTTACACGCGCTAAAAAATGTGATATAATAAACAAAAAAGCGACGGGGGAACAATGAAGCAAAATTATGAAAAAACAGCCGCCGAACTGCTTGCAGAGCACGGCGTAACGCAGGAGAGGGGGCTCACTGCGCAGGAGGCGTCATCGCGGCTGGAACTGTACGGCCCGAATGCCTTTGAAAAAGAGAAAAAGACCAAGCTGATCGTTAAAATTCTGGCGCAGCTCAAGGACGTGTCCGTCATCATCCTGCTCATCGCCGCCGTCCTCAGTCTGACGATGGCGATCATCGAGTGGGAGGGGCTGCACAGCCTCATTGAGCCGATCGTCGTCTTTGCCGTCATTGTGATGAACGTCATCCTCGCCGTCACGCAGGAGCGGAGCGCGGAGAATGCCCTGGAGGCGCTTGGCAATCTCTCCTCGCCCGTCTGCCGGGTGCTGCGCGACGGCTCCGTCGGGGAGTGCGACCCCAAACACCTCGTCCCCGGGGATATCATCCTGTTAAAGACGGGCGAGAGCGTCCCCGCCGACGCGCGCCTTCTGAAGTCGGAGAGCCTCGCCGTGGACGAATCCTCGTTGACGGGCGAGAGCGTCCCCGCCGAAAAGGACGCGGACGCGCAGCTCGAAGGGGATATCCCGCTGGGAGACCGCGCCAATATGGTGTTCTCAGGCTGCCTTGTGACGGCGGGCAACGCCGTTGCCATCGTCACCGAGACGGGCATGCAGACGCAGATCGGTAAGATCGCGCGCTTCCTCACCGAGACAAAACAGAAAAAGACCCCCTTGCAGGTCCGCCTGGACAAGGTGGGCAAGATCATCAGCGGCATCGCCGTCATGTCGGCGATCGTGCTGTTTGTCGTCAGCCTCATTCAGAATGGCGGTGTACTGACGATGGACATGATCATCGTCGCCATCACGCTCGCCGTCGCCGCCGTGCCCGAGACGCTCTCGCTGATCGTCACGCTCATTTTAACGCAGGGCGCCAAGAAGATGGCGGCAAAGAACGCGCTCATCCGGCAGATGCAGTCGGTGGAGACGCTGGGCAGTACCTCCGTCATCTGTTCGGACAAGACGGGCACGCTCACCATGAACAAAATGACCGTCAAGCGGCTCTTGGTGTACGGCTCCGAGCCCGTGCCCGAGGATGTGGACTTTGA
>DXBS01000151.1 GCA_019116405.1 Candidatus Gallimonas intestinigallinarum
CCTGTACGCAGTCAAAAAACTGCCCAACGTCCGCCTGATGCCGCACACGACGATGGTCGACCTGCTGTTCGACGAGGGCAAGACGCAGTGCCTTGGCGCGCTCGTGCGGGACAATCGGACGGGCGAGCTGACCGCCGTCCTTGCGGGCAACACCGTGCTTGCGACGGGCGGCGTGGGCGGACTGTTCAGGCACTCCACCAACTTCCGCATCCTGACGGGGGACGGCGTAGGCGTTGCGCTCGAGCACGGCATCGCCGTCGATCATCCCGACTACGTACAGTTCCACCCGACGACGCTGTACACCCAGCGCCGCGGCAGGAGCTTTCTCATCTCCGAATCGGTGCGCGGCGAGGGCGCGCAGCTCATCAATGCCGCGGGCGAGCGCTTTGTGGACGAGCTCCTGCCCCGCGACGTCGTCACGGCGGCGATCCGCAAAGAGATGCGCAAAGAGGGCAGCAAATTCGTGCGCCTCGATCTAAGGACGGTCGCAGGCGGCGAAGAGACGCTGCTGCATCACTTCCCGGGCATCGTGGAGCGCTGCCGCGAGGAGGGGTACGACGTGCTTTCGGAGCCAATCCCCGTTGTGCCCGCGCAGCACTACTTCATGGGCGGCGTGCGCAGCGACCTCTCGGGCAGAACGACCATGCCCCATCTCTACGCCGTGGGCGAGACGTGCTGCAACGGCGTGCACGGCAGGAACCGCCTCGCGTCCAACTCTCTTTTAGAGGCGCTCATCTTCGCCCGCCGCGCCGCAGACGACATCGCAAAGGGCGCGTGCGCCCGGGGACAGGCGGTCATCCCGTCCATGACATATGATAAAAAACAGGAAAGGGCGCGCCACGCGCTTGTTACAAAGGAGGTGGACCGTGAACACGAGTAAGGTCACGCAAAAACTGCACTGGGACGAAACGCTGCTTGCCGCCCTCAGAGAGGATATCCCGTGGGAGGACGTCTCGGCAAACGCCGTCGTCCCCACCGCCTCGCGCGGGCACGCCGACCTCATCGCCAAGGCGGAGGGCGTCATTGCAGGGCTCCCCGCCTTTGCGCGCGTCTTTACGCTGCTGGATGAGGGCGCGGAGGTCGTCTTTCACGTCGAAGAGGGCGCGCGCGTTCAGAAGGGGACGCTCGTCGCCGAGGTCACGGGCGACATGCGCGCCATTCTCTCGGGCGAGCGCACGGCGCTCAACTTCCTGCAGCGCATGAGCGGCATCGCGACATATACCCGTCAGATGGCGGAACTTTTGCAG
This sequence comes from Candidatus Gallimonas intestinigallinarum, assembly GCA_019116405.1. Next base: position 1,248 of record DXBS01000151.1, read on the forward strand.
GGCACTGGGACGACGCTGCTCGATACCCGCAAGACGACCCCGCTTTTGAGGAGCTTTGAAAAGTATGCGGTCACCGTGGGCGGCGGAAAAAATCACCGCTTCAACCTCTCGGACGGCGTGCTGCTCAAGGATAACCACATCGGCGCGGCGGGCGGCGTCGCCAACGCCATTGCGCGCGCACGGGAATACGCCCCCTTTGTCAGGATGATCGAGATCGAAGTGGAGACGCTCTCCCAGCTGGACGAGGCGCTCGAAGCGGGCGCGGATATCGTCATGCTGGACAACATGAAGGGCGACGATCTTGTAGAGGCGGTGCGCCGCGCCAAGGGGCGGGCAAAGACGGAGATCTCCGGCAACGTGACGCGGGAGAATGTCGCCTACTATGCGACGCTGGGCGTGGATTATGTCTCCTCGGGCGCGCTCACACACAGTGCACCCATCCTCGATCTGTCCTTAAAACACCTGCACGCGGTGTAACGTGTCGCGCAGAGCATATGCAGGCATCACAATATTATATACATGTGTAGAACATCGATCGATGCGCGTAAACACATATGCGCGGCGGCTCCCATCGGGAGCCGCCGCGCCGCAATTTTACCTCCCCTGAAGTTATAAATGGAAAAACGACAGCACCTCGCAAAAATATTTTCGCAGAAAAGATTTTTGCGAAGAGGGTGAGGCGTGCATCATGCGCATCAGCGCGGTGCGCTGTGCGCGCACATCGCCTTTTTCAGTGGCGATTTCTTGCCCGCAGGCGGCGCATTACCTTGGCGCCGCCAAGACGGCAACGGCGCAATATTGGACTTTGTGCTTGCGCAAAGTCCTGAAAGCAAAGTTTGCGGCAACGAAGGGTGAGAAGCGTGTTATGCGCAACAGCGCGGTGCGCTGTGCGCACGCTTCGAACTAAGAAATCGCCATTTTCAGCGGCGATTTCGTGCCCGCAGGCGGCGCACTACCTTGGCGCCGCCAAGACGGTGTCTGCGCAGCAGACGGAAGGGTGTCCTGCGGCGTCGCATGTATGTTTTTTGCGGGACGGAAAAGACTGAAGATAGTGGGGCGCGGCGCCAAAAAACTGACCGCGGCGCCCAAAATTCGGCTGAGATTTATTATATTTCAAGATAAAATTTTTCAAATTGTATTGACAGTATTCAAGTTTTGGTGTAAAATTGTCGTGTCATTGATTCAATGGCGAAAAATGTAATCAATTAAAGGGGGAGGACAAACAAGACTATGAGAAAATTAAAAGCCTTCTTGGTACTTTTATTTTCTGTCCTGATGTCTTTGTGCTTGTTCGCATGCACTCCCGCGGAGGAAACTCCGGGTCCCGATGATCCCGAAGATCCCGGTATCACGGATCCTGATAACCCTCCGGAGGAGCCGACAAATCAGGTAATCAGTGCACAGTTCCAAACGGACGATCCTGCCATTACCTTGTCGGAAGCGCAAGTTCAAGACGAAGCAAGCCGCCTTGCGGCAGTTGAAGAGGCGGTGAGCGAATTCAGAATTCGCTACAGCATTCAGGGCGAGACCCGCCCGGTCACCGACAACGTAAGCGATCTGAAGCTGGAGTATGATTTCTCCACAGTCGATTGGGAGACGGTCGGTGCCTATTCCGTCACCGTGACGCTGGTCGGCGCGGGCGAATATGACTGCGGCGAAGGCGTTGTGCTTTCGAATACGCTCTCGCTCAGCATCGAGCACAGCTTCGGCGAGCCGGTCGACGGCAGCGCGACGTGCGAATTCTGCGGCGCAGTGATGACGGATGTCACGCTGGAAGAAGGTCGTTCTGAGAAGGTCAGCATCGCAGGCTTCCATGCCGGCGCGACGGTGGATTCTTCGAGCGGCGACCTCGAGCTTCTCACGCCCTTCGGTACGATCGAGCAGGGCGGCGAGGAGACCGAAGTCCTTACCGCAACGGCAGGCCTTCTTCGTAAGGGCATGACTATCAGCCTCTACGGCACCGTACAGCATCAGCTGGATGCAAACGGCGAAGTGACCGCGGGTACTGATTTTTATGACTATCCCAACCTCGGCATTGCGCTGCGCGATTTCTCTGTGAGCGATTCGCCGTTCCCCGTTGCCAACGATCGCTACGTCGGCGGTATGTCCGTGATCGTCAGATCGGACGGCTGGGTGCTGATGGACGGCATCGGCGACAACGGCAACACTTATGGTGCGCGTCTGCTGGCAGGGCTTGTCGGCGGTTCCAATTCCGCCAGCAACTACGGCTCGCACACGTCTGCGTCCAACACGAACTCGTTCCCTTGGGATTACAATAACGCAGCTCCTCCCGCAGATACGAGCACGTGGGGCGACTGGGCGGTCTATACCTCCGGTACGCAGGCGGACGATACAACCTACAACAACTTGCAGGAAGTTTGCTATCAGTTCACCTTCCGCAACGATAACGTCGTTGAGATCGTCTATACCATTTACGGACAGGAAGGCGCGGCGGACAGCGTGCTCACCTGCCGCATCAAGATTCCCGATGAATATGCGGATGTTTCCTTCGACACGGTCATTCACGGCGAATTTGTCGATATGAACTTCAACCGCATGGTGATCGTCGAGCAGGATATGCTTGAAGATCTCACTTTCAACGGGCTTGGCGACGATGCGAAGGTCAACTACCTCGCAGGCGAAGTCATCAACTATGCTGATTTTGACGGCAACGTCAAGGTCCGGTACTCGAGCAGCGAGGAAGGCGTATGGTCGGATCCCGACAGCTACTCCATCCAGGTCCTGCGCGGCGAAGAGTGGGTCACGCTCGGCAATTCCGACAGACTGCTTGCGACCGACAGCGAGTTCCGCATCATGGTCAGATCGGGCAGCGTCACGCTGTACAAAGAACTTGAACTTGGCGCGGATGGCTTCATCCAGAGCATTACGGAAAACAATGTCACCGAAGTCTACGGCGTGGGTGAGAGCGCATCGCTCGGCAACGTCGGATTCGCATCCAACAACGCGGCGGATGCACAGGTTGTCATCGCACCTGTCGGCGCGGCGGTCGCAGATCCGGATGATCTGAGCCAGTACATTGTGCTCCGTGTCTATGGTACGTTCGGTGAAACGATTACGGCTGGCAGCAGCATTGCCGAGATCACTGTCGGCGAAGGCTACTTCGACGTCAAGGTCGCAACCGATCAGCAGACAAAGACCGTGACCATCACGGGCGCACAGGATACGCCGATCGTCATCGACGTTTCGGGCGTCACCGCTCCCGTCTATGCGGTCTCCTATTCGATTGACGTAAACGGCACGGCTTACGATTATATCCCTGCAAACACGGGCGCAAGCGTTACGTTTGTGTACACGGTTCCCACTTCCGTATACGCGGACGCTCGTATCGGCGTCAACACGACCCAGCGCGTCGCATGCACGGCGACTTCCGATCTGGTCGCAACCGGCGGCGAGCTGCGCGGCGGCTATGCGTACACGATGAGCACCACGACGAGCGGCGATAACACCATCCTCACGATCACGATCGAACTGCCTGCATATGAAGTGGGCGGCACGGGCTCTGTCTATGTCAACTTCTATACGACGGCAAGCAACCTCACCACGCTCTACTACGGCGCACCCGTTGCGGCGGAAGGCAGCGCAGTGGTCGAAGTCGGCGGCACCACGGGCTACTTCACCGTAAGCGGCAACACGCTGTACTTTGTTGTCGTCGACACGACGAATGATATTCAGGCGAGCGCGCTCACCACGGGCGACGTCTTCATGAACATCAACGCAGGCGATGCAAGCGGGGATGACTTCGTTCCCGAAATCATCAACGTCGGCAGCACCTACAATGCGATCTTCGGCTCGTTCGATTATAAGGACGCTGATCTTGCGGCGAGCGGCGCGGTGACGGCAACGCTTACCCCCAACGGTACGTTGAACACCGACAACGCTTACGACTACGACTACAACTACGTTCTCACGACGGCGATCGACCTCACGAAGTACGGCATCACCTCCGCATCCGACTTCTACTTCGAGTACGGCAAGACGGACGACGATATGCACACTATGCACGTTGTGGTTGCAGACGGCGTCGTTACGATCACCGAAGTAACGCTGAGCGGTGAGCCTGATGAGATCGTTGCAAGCAACGATTGCTACACCTCTGCGATTTACGGTACTCCTGTCACAGTGGATGGTACGGTCGTCTTCTACGGCAACCTCACGATCACGCCCGCAGAGCATACTTGGCAGGCGACCGAGACGCACGGCGTCTTGGAGTGCAGTGTTTGCGGCGCGCTGTATACCGATGTCGCTAACGCATATGCAACGGGTGCACTTGCCGGCGCTTCCGAAGAAGGCCTTACGATCTCCTTCGAGTATGTGACGGGCGGAACCAATGACTGGTCGATCATTCCCGTTAAGACGACGACAAATAACCTGATCATCGGCGGCGGTGTTGTCGATCCTTGGAACGTTTCGACGGACGGCCTGGAAGGCGACATGCTGGCTGCCGCGCAGAAGATGCAGCAGACGAATCTCTATCCCAGCAAGGCAACGGGCGCTCAGGTCGGCGCAAGCCCTTCGCCTTTCGTTGAGACGAAGAACGGTTATGCGACGATCGTCGTTGATCCTTCCGAGGAAGGCGGTATCTTCTTCTATATCAACGGCGAACTTAAGATCTACTACAACAACGAGCACACGTCGACCAACGATACGGATTCCAAGTACGGTCCCGCAACGGTCGAGTCTATCGTTGACCTCTTCCTGTATCTTGCAGAGCAGGGCGGCGTGACGGTTGCTGCACAGGATTTCTCGAGCGCAAGCTTTGCGATTGCGGAAGTCGGCGCCACCGATGCGGCAGGCGTTCTTAAGCGTTACGAGAACTATCAGCTCATCAGAGAGGATTATCCTTCCGGTCATACCTGGAACACGGATACGACGTCTCCCGACTATGATTCCTGCACGGAAGAGGGCTGCGAAGTGTTCAATCCTCTGCACGGCACGGATGCATATCCTCATATCTGGCTGACCGATAAGTCGCTCGCAACGTTTGATCACTGCATCGCATGCGATGCGCTTCATCCCGATCACGGCAGCGAGGGACACGAGCACAACTATGTCCAGGGCAAGTGCATGTACTGCGGGGCGATCGATCCCAGCCATACGACGCACGACTATGTGAACGGCGCATGCTCCGTCTGCGGTCTCCTTTGCGGACATGAGAATGTGACCGCGGTTGGCAATACCTGCACGGTCTGCGGCGGTACGCTTACGGAGAGCTCCTACACGTTCACCGCAGAAGACCTCACGGCAATGAATGCGGGTTGGGCGGCAGGTTCCAGACATTACAGTCTGTACAAGAACTCCACGTTCACGTTCACGGCGAAGTTCGCAAGCAACACCACCACTGCTGGTTGGTCCGGTTTTGTTACGAGAGTCTTCACGAACAATCAGGCGCTCGAATCGTTATTCTTCCAAGGTAACCTGTTCCTTTTGGACGGAATCAAGAGCAACTTCACGATTGCAGAAGGCCATACGATGAATGAAACGCTTGCTGAATACACTGTGGATAAGACCGGCTTCACCTGGAAGCTTACGATCGTCTGGGCATCCGATAACACCTTCAACGTAACGCTTGACGTTTGGGAAGCGAATGCAGATTTGTCCGGTGCGCCCAGCAAGACGGCTACGCAGTACCTGGTCGTCAGTGATTCCGTCAGCGTGATGGATCTCTGGATCGGCCCCGATGCAGCTACGGTTGAATCCGGCTCTACGGTGGCGCAGTCCTACACCTATCCCGCAGCTGAATAAGCAACAAGACGGAAACGTCTGAACCAAAAAAGCCTATCCGCAAGGGTAGGCTTTTTTCTGCCGCTTAAAATCCTCCTTGCCTCCCCTGAAATGCCGAAGGCGTTTTAGGGGAGGTGGCGAGCGTCAGCGAGACGGAAGGGTTCCACCCCTCAGGCGCCTTCGGCGCCAGCTCCCCTAACAAAGTCAGGGGAGCCCAAAACTGCCTCCCCTGAAACTATAAATGGTAAAACAATAGCACCTCGCAAAAATATTTTCGCAGAAAAGATTTTTGCGAAGAGGAGCCGCAACGGAGCGAAGTTGGACTTTGCATTTGTGAAGTCCTGAGAGCAAAGTTTGCGGCGACGAAGGAAGGGTCAAAATTCCGTCCAAAATATTTCAAAAATCCTTGTAAAATGCGAAAAAATAAGTTGACACCCCGCGGCGTTTGTGCTAAACTATACTCACGCACCGAGAGGGGTGTAATTTTTTTGTATGGAGTTTTCTTACGATGGCTACCAAATCCACGAGAATGAAGATAACGTTCGAGTGCACGGAGTGCAAGAACCGCAACTATGACAGCTTCAAGAACAAGCGCAACGATCCCGATCGTCTCGAGCTGAAGAAGTACTGCCCCACCTGCAAGAAGCACACGGTGCACAAAGAGTCCAAGTAAGCCCAAAAAAGGGGAAAGATTATGGCAAAAAAGGATACAGAAGTGCAGGATCAGTCTGCAGCTTCCGCAAAGAAGAACGACGCACCGCGTAAAAAGGCACTCGTCAAGAACAAAAAGCCCAACATTTTTGTGCGCGCGGGGCGCAAACTGAAGGAGACCTTCTCCGAACTCAAGCGCGTCACCTGGCCCGGCTTTGGCAAGGCGCTCAAGGCGACGGGCGTTGTGCTCGTCATCGTCCTCGTCTTCATGGTCATCGTCACGGCGATCAATTATGGGCTTCTGGAACTTCTCGAGCTCATGGTAAACGCCGGCGTATAACAGTTGCGGGAGAATCATATGGCAAACGCAGACAGCGAACCGAAGTGGTATATCCTTCACACCTATTCCGGCTACGAAGCCATGGTGAAGGAAATCCTCCTTCGGCTGATCGAAAACAACAACCTGCAGGACAGCATCGTTGACGTCAAGATCCCGACCGAGCAGACCATCGAAGAAAAGGCGAACGGCAAAAAGAAGGTCGTTGAACGCAAACTCCTTCCCTGCTACGTCTTCATCAAGATGATCTACTCCAATCAGATCTGGTATCTTGTGACCAATACGCGCGGTGTGACGGGCTTCTGCGGTCCGCAGGGTCGTCCCATCCCCATGAAGGAGGAGGAGATCCGCAGACTGCGCCTTGAGGAGTATGTTGCAGACGCCGATTTTGCGGTCGGCGACAAGGTCGCCATCGACAACGGCCCGCTGGAGGGCTTCGTCGGCACCATCCGCGAGATCAATCCCGAGACGCAGCGCGCAAAGGTTTCCATCGTCATGTTCGGCAGACAGCAGGACGTCGAAGTGGAGTACGTCCAGATGCAGAAGGTTCCCGAGGGCGCAGAGACGCCTGCGGAGACTACAGAATCGTAAGATTCAGCCGCTTCCCGCGGGAAGCGTTATGAATATGTGGGAGAGGCGGTAAATTCTTTTTCCTGCCGCCTTGCATGTACCACAAACGGAGGAAGTAACAATGGCAAAGAAAGTTACGGCAGTCGTCAAATTGCAGCTCCCTGCAGGGAAAGCGACGCCCGGCCCCCCTGTCGGTTCGACGCTCGGCCCCCACGGCATCAACATTCCCGGCTTCACGAAGGAGTTCAACGCCAAGACGGCAGGACAGGAAGGTCTGATCATTCCCGTCGTGATGACGATCTATCAGGATCGTTCCTTCACGTTCGTCCTCAAGACCCCGCCCGCACCCGTCCTCATCAAGAAGGCTTTGGGACTGGAAACGGCGAGCGCGACCCCCAACAAGGTCAAGGTCGGCAAGCTGACGAAGGCACAGGTAGAGGAGATCGCCAAGCTCAAGATGCCCGATCTCAACTGCACCTCTCTTGAGAGCGCGATGAGCATGATCAAGGGTACGGCACGCAGCATGGGCGTCACCGTCGAGGAGTAAGTGGGAGAGAAGAAATTCTCGCAGGAACCACGGGAGGTTATTGATGAAATACGGTAAAAAGTACGCTGAAAGTATCAAGTCCTATGATAAGCAGCGCGCGTACGATGCAGGCGAGGCAGTCGGCATCGTGCTCGAAAACGCAAAGGCAAAGTTTGATGAGACCGTGGAACTTCACGTCCGTCTCGGTATCGATCCCCGTCAGGCGGATCAGCAGGTCAGAGGCGTCCTCGTCCTGCCCAACGGTACCGGTAAGACCAAGAAGGTCCTCGTCATCGCAAAGGGCGAAAGAGCGGACGCGGCAGCTGCCGCCGGCGCAGATTTCGTCGGCGCGGAGGAGATGATCCAGAAGATCCAGACGGAGAACTGGTTCGGCTTCGACGTCATGATCACCACGCCCGACATGATGGGTATGGTCGGTCGTATCGGCCGTATCCTCGGCCCCAAGGGCCTGATGCCCAACCCCAAGTCGGGTACGGTCACGATGGACGTGGCGCGTGCGGTGCAGGAAGTCAAAGCAGGTAAGGTCGAATATCGTCTGGACAAGACCGCGATCATCCACTGCCCCATCGGCAAGAAGAGCTTCGGCACCGAGAAGATCCTTGAGAACTTCAACGCGCTGATGGACGCGATCGTCCGCGCAAAGCCCGCCGCTGCAAAGGGTCAGTACGTGAAGAGCGTTACGCTCACTTCCACGATGGGCCCCGGCGTGAAGGTCAGCTTCAACCGCGGTTAAATTTCCGCGATTGCGCGTAAAATCGCTTGACGGATCTTCGCGCAGACTGTATAATTGATTCATACCGCAGACAACGGGTGCGCCGCGTGCGCTCAATATCCCGTCGAGGTAGGAAAGAGAAAGCATTTTCACTTCCGTACCCGTCTGCGGTGCGGAAGTTTTTTTGCGCCCGAGGGCGCGACAATCGGCTCCGGAAGGAGTTTTACGGAGGTAATTATGTCGGCAAATTTTGAGGCAAAGAAAGCAGTTGTCGAAGAGATCAAAGAAAAGATCTCGGCGAGCAAGTCCGTCGTTCTTGCAACGTACGACCGCCTTACGGTTGCGGAAGTCACCGAGCTTCGCGGCAAGTTCCGTAACGCCTCCTGCGAGTACAAGGTGTACAAGAACACCCTTGTCCGCAAGGCGTTTGAAGAGCTTGGCGTTACGGGGTTCGATAACGACCTCAACGGCGCAACTGCGTTCGTGTTCTGCCCCGATGAGACGAGCGGCTGCTCGATCATTGCAAAGGCAGTGAAGGACACGCCCACGCTCGACGGCAAGCTCGTTCCCAAGAGTGCATATGTGAACGGCGCTTACGTGGACGCGGAAGGCGTTAAGAAGCTCGCGGCGATCCCTTCGAGAGAGGTGTTGCTCGCAAAGATGGTGGGCTGCTTGCAGGCTCCTATCGCAAATCTCGTGTACGCATTGAATGCGGTCGCGAAATCCAAATCTTAAAAAACAAACAAGGAGAATTTGATCATGGACGTTCAGAAGTTTATCGAAGAAGTAAAGGCAATGACCGTCGTCGAGCTTAACGAGTTCGTCAAGGCGCTCGAAGAGGAGTTCGGCGTTTCCGCGGCTGCTCCCGTTGCAGTTGCAGGCGCGGCAGGCGCAGGCGAGGCTGCTCCCGCAGAGGAAGAGAAGACGGAGTTCAACATCGTCCTCAAAGATTTCGGCGCGAACAAGATCGGCGTCATCAAGGTCGTCCGCGAGTTCACGGGTCTTGGCCTTGCAGAGGCGAAGAAGGCAGTCGAGTCCCTCGGCGTGCTCAAAGAGGCTGTGCCGAAGGCAGACGCAGAGGCTGCTGTCGCGAAGCTCAAAGAAGCAGGCGCTACGGCTGTTTTGGAGTAATCTGCGCGCATTCTCTCCCGTTTGTCGGGAGGGAACGCCGTA
>DXBS01000152.1 GCA_019116405.1 Candidatus Gallimonas intestinigallinarum
GCGCCCTTGATGACGTCCTGCAAGGAGCCTGCCTTCTTTTCGAGGTTGGAGATCTTCGCCATCTCCGCCTTAATGTCGTTCAGACCCTCTCTTCCTTCGTAGATCGCGCCCTTTCTGTCGCAGAGGATGACCTTCTGCAAGCCTCTGCTCATGAGCAGTTTGGTGATGGCAATACCCGCCGCGCCCGAGCCGTTGACGACAACGGAGAGATCCTCCATCTTCTTGCCGACGAGCTTGAGAGCATTGATCATTGCAGCGAGCGTGACGACGGCGGTGCCGTGCTGGTCGTCGTGGAAGATCGGGATGTCGCACACCTCTTTGAGGCGCTTTTCGATCTCAAAGCAGCGGGGCGCGGAGATGTCCTCGAGGTTGATGCCGCCAAAGCTGCCCGCGATGAGGGAGACCGTCTTGACGATATCGTCCACGCTCTTACTGCGCACGCACAGGGGGAACGCGTCGACGTCACCGAAGGTCTTGAAGAGCGCGCACTTGCCCTCCATGACGGGCATGCCCGCTTCGGGACCGATATCGCCCAGGCCCAGGACGGCGGTGCCGTCCGTGACGACCGCGACGAGATTGGCGCGGCGGGTGTAAACGTAGGAGAGATCGACGTTCTTGCTGATCTCAAGGCAGGGCTCCGCGACGCCGGGCGTATAGGCGACGGCGAGTTCCTCGCGGTTGGTGATGGGCGCGCGCGTGACGACTTCGATCTTGCCCTTCCACTCCTTGTGCTTGTCCAGTGCATACTGTTTCTTGTCCATAATAACTACCTCTGCGTATGAATTAGATTTTAAGGGAGTCCAGGAACGCCCTCATCTTCTTTGCCGTGTTCTGCAGGTTCTCCATCTCCTCCTGCGTGAAGTCATACATGAGCTTGCCGACAACGCCCTCATCGCCGACAAAGGACGGGACGCTGATCGCGACGTCGCTGATGCCGTAGTAGTCGTCGAGCAGGGAGGTGACGCTGAAGATGCTGCGCCTGTTCTTGAGGACGGTCGCCGCAAGTTCCGCCACGATGGCGGCAATGGCGTAGTTGGTCACGCCTTTGCGCTTGATGACCTGCGCGCCGGACGAGATCGTCTCGTTCATGACCTCGTTCTTATCGAGCGCGAGGCCCTTCTTTTGGCAGAAGGAATCCAGCCGCATGCCCGAGACGTGTACCGAACTCCACACCGCGAACTGTGCGTCGCCGTGCTCGCCCGCCGTATAGCCGTGAATGTTGCGGATATCCGCGTCAATCTTAGTGCTTAAGAAGTAACGGAAGCGCGCGCTGTCCAGCACGGTACCCGTACCGAACACTCTGCCGTGCGGCAGCCCGCTCTCCTTCTGGATGAGATAGGTGATCACGTCCACAGGGTTGGAGACGACCATGATCGCGCCGCCGTTGTAGTACTTCATGATATTGGCGGTCACGTCGCGCGCGATGGAAATGTTCTTGTTGGCAAGGTCCAATCTCGTCTCGCCCGGCTTTCTGCCGACGCCCGCCGTGATGACGATGAGATCGCTGTCCACGATGTCCGAATAGTCGCCGCTGCAGATGTTCATCGTGCCCATCGTGATGAGGCCGTGGCTGATGTCCATCGCCTCGCCTTCCGCCTTCTCCTTGTTGACGTCGATGATGACGATCTCTGCGCACAGGCGCTGCGTTGCAATGGAGAACGCACAGGCGGCGCCGACTGCTCCGGCGCCGATAATACTGATTTTGGTAGGTTTTCTTTCCATAGTCTTTTCTTGTCCTTCCTGTATTGTGTCCTATAGATTTCCTTTTCAGCCCGAATTTTGCCGAAACTCGGGTACGATACCATTATAGCACAAATCCACCGCACAAGACAAGGGTTTTGAGAACATTTCCTGCAAAAAAATCGACGCCGCAGACGGCTTACGCGGCATTGCCACCGCGCCCAGCACGATGAACGCAAGACCGATCAGCATCTTCTGCTGATATTATATTTGAAGTAGACCCCCTTGTCAAGGTATCAAAAGAGGATGAGAAATTCCCATCCCCTTTCGAATAATACATGCTACCGCTCTAATCCTCTAAATGAAAATTATTTTTCATTTTCTGCTTTAATTCCTCAATTGGGCAGATATCAACCAAAATTTTCTCTCTGTTAGCACTATACTCTAACGTCAGTTTTTTCATGTCACCCACCGTATGAAAGAGAAAACAGACCGAATAGGGGTTTCCTTTCGCATGAAACCTGAGTTTTACCTCGCAGTCGGAAATATCCGTCCACTTCCAAACATACCGTCTCCGCAGAACGCGATAGGAGATCGTCTGATCGTCAAAATACACCTTGGGATTCCATGTAAAAAACGATAACACAATTGACAATAATAAAAATATAATAATTGCAATAAAAATTGCAATTCCAACCCACAATGATGGAACAATCTGTTGCATTGTATGTGCCGCAAGACATATAATTGCTACTATAAATATGCCCCAATGCACCATTACTGCAAGTCCCGGATTTTTATACATCACTCTCTTCATGATACAAAACCTCAATCGTACTGCAGTTTCGACTTCGCCCGTCTCGTCGTCGAGATATAAGTGACCCGCTCGCCTTCCGTCCTTTGTCCGACAAAGCGCATTGGTTTCCCGCCGCGGAAAGACGAACTATCTGATCTCCAAACTATCCGGATATAGTTCTTTGAGCTTTAATATATCCCGTTTGCTGAAAAAGCGCAAAGTCTTTTTTGTGCCGTTCTCAAACAACAAATGCAGAGACCACGCGCCGCCTTCACGAAGCTCACCAAAATAAATAGTAACAACGTAGCGGAGCCTGTACGGATAGTAGATCATTTTTTCTA
>DXBS01000019.1 GCA_019116405.1 Candidatus Gallimonas intestinigallinarum
CCTCGACGGTGACGATAGAGTACACCCTGACGCCGAACTCGTCGTACGCCTCCTGTACGGCGGACTTCTCGCCCGTCCCCTTCTCCTGACGGTCGACGGAGATGATCATCGCGCTGACCGTGACGTCTGCCTCCTGTCTGATCTTGGGCAGCACTTCTCTGAGCGCCTTGCCTGAGGTCATGACGTCCTCGATGATGGCGACCTTGTCCCCCGCCTCCAGCTTCTGCCCGACGAACATGCCGCCCTCGCCGTGGTCCTTGACTTCCTTCCTGTCAAAGCAGAAGCCGACGTCCACGCCGTGATTTTTGGCAAGCGCAATGGCAGTCGCGACGGCGAGCGGAATGCCCTTGTAGGCGGGGCCGATGAGCGTCTTGGCGTCAACGTTGTGCGCCAAAAAGCACTCCGCATAGTACTCGCCGAGCGCCGCGATCTGCGTGCCCGTACGATACTTGCCCGCATTGATGAAGTAGGGCGCCTTTCTGCCGCTCTTTAAGGTGAAGTCCCCGAATAAAAGCACCTCGTTCTCCACCATGAACTGAATGAAACGCTGTTTGTAAGTAAGCATAGATCTCTCCTTATGAAATAGGCTTACGCCCGTTTAGTTCAAAGTAAGGGTGTCCGTCAGGTCCGCGACGCGCTCAACGTCGTGGCGGTCGCACCACTCGCTGAGTCCCGCGATGATCCTGGGGCAGGCGCGCGTATCGGTAAAGTTCTGCGTGCCGACCTGTACGGCGACGGCGCCCGCCATTAAAAATTCGATCGCGTCCTCGGCGCAGGTGATGCCGCCCATGCCGATGACGGGGATGCGAACGGCGTGCGCCGCTTCGTACACCATGCGCACGGCGATGGGCTTGATGCCCGCGCCCGACACCCCGCCCGTGTTGTTGGCGAGGATGGGACGGCGGCGCTCAATGTCGATCGCCATGCCCGTGAAGGTGTTGACAAGGGAGAGGCAGTCCGCACCGCCCCGCTCCGCCGCGCGCGCGTTCTGAGCGATGCTCTCCACATTGGGCGAGAGCTTGACGATGAGCGGCGTGTTCGGGCACTTCGCCTTGGCGCGCGAGGTGACTTCCTCGATCGCCTCGGGGCGAATGCCGAACGCCATGCCGCCGCACTTGACGTTGGGGCAGGAGATGTTCAGCTCCAGAAAGTCGACGAGCCCGTCAAGGCGGGCGCACACGCCCTCGTAGTCCTCCAGCGTCCTGCCGACGACGTTGGCGATGACGCAGGTCTTTTTCTTCAGCCAGTCAAGATCTTCCGCGATAAACTTCTCCACGCCGGGATTTTGCAGCCCGACGGCGTTGAGGATGACCCCGCGGCTCTCCGCGATGCGTGGGACGGGATTCCCGCCCCACGGGACGAGGGCAATGCCCTTGGTCGCCACGCCGCCGAGGCAGGAGATATCATAGATCTCATCGAATTCGCGCCCGAACCAGAAGGTCCCCGACGCGGTGATGACGGGATTTTTCAGCTTTTTCCCGCAAAGCGTTACCGATAAATCAGACATTCCTTATTTCCTTCACTTGTCTTTTTAATTGTGTCTCTTACAAAGAAACGAAACCCTACTCCTCTTTTGCGGAGTACTCGTACTTTAACTGCATGATGCGGTCGTGGACACGGTTGACATCCGCCACAAAGTCGCAGGAGAGCGCCTTGCCGCCCTCGGTAAAGACGGTGATCTCCGGACCGTTATGACCACAAACAAGGCAGCCGCGATCAGGGCGATGAGATTGGACACAATGATGCCCTTTGTCCTCTGCGCAATGACTTCCTGCATGATCACTCTCCCTTGGCGACATACTCGCGCATCAGCTCGATGAGGCGGTTGTGCGCCTGCTCGACATCCGCGACAAAACGGCTCTTTGCAATCCGCCCGTCCGCAAAATAAACTTCCAGCGTGCCCCACGGATAGTGCGAGGAACGGCGGTGCGCGTTGCGGTATTCTACGCGCACGATATCATGCAGCTTATACTGCTGCCCGCAAAAATACAGATCCTCACCCGCGCGCACCGCGATTTTTTTCGGCGTGCGCAGAACAAGAACGAGCACTACTCCGAAAAAAGCGAGGCAAATCCCGCCCATGACGAGGTAGTATATGCCGCCACGATCCCAAAGGAACACGCCCATACCCATCAGGATAAGGCACAAGATACTCATGCAAATATACAGGGCAAACGCGCCCTTACTGCGCTCCGCAATGACTTCTTCCATATTCTTTGTCCAGCTTTCGATCGGTTTTCATGCATCAGGACGCCGCGCATTGCGGGCAACCTATTGCCGCTCCTGCTCCGCGGCGTACCTGCGCAAGCACTCATTCAGGCGGAAGCATGCCTGCGCAACGTCATCGACGCAGCCGTTTTTCAAGATGCGCCCGCTCTTCAGACGAATGCGGAGCAACCCATACGTCGGCTGCCAGGACAATGTACGGGACTGTTCGGACGTCGCTTCGGCTATGTCGCACAGAGGGATACGCTCACCGAGAAAGACGAGCGTGTCCCCCTCCCGCGCGGCAATGACCGGCGGAAAAGGATACACCTTCACCAACATAAAAATACTGAGCAGACACAGCAGCGCACCGATCACGATGGCCGCAATGCTGACGAATCCGCTCAAACCCACCTCGCCGTCCGGGCGCAAGAGCAGATAGAGCCCCGCCGCGAGAAAGGCGAGTGCTACCAAAGTACCCCTGAGGCAGATCCACGCCCGCTTTTTACGCGAGATACATTTGGCAATGATCTCTTCTTCCATGCCGCAATCGCTCCTTTCTCATCCTATAAGACGACGTCGTCGATCAAAAACACGGGGCCGTCCTTGCAGACACGGGCGTGCGCGCCGTCCGTCTTTTCGCAGACGCAGACGAGGCACGCGCCGATGCCGCAGCCCATGCGCTCCTCCAAAGAGACGTACACGGGGACATTCCTGCCCTTCATCGCCTCCTTCAGGGCGCGCAGCATGGGCACGGGGCCGCACGCGAGCACGACGTCGGGCCGCACTTCCTCATATTCGTGCATGAACGCCTGTACCGCCGTGCCGTGATAGCCGAGGCTCCCGTCGTCCGTCGCGAGCACCGTCTTGTGGCACTGCATCATATCGTACTCCATACACAGCGCCGCGCGGTTGCGAAATCCCATGTAGGCATAGAGCTCCTTCGTCTTGCTGTAGGCGCGGATGACGGAGATGAGGGGAAAAATGCCCACGCCGCCGCCCACGAGGGCGACTTTCTTTTCGCTGTCCTTGACATAAAACCCGTTGCCCAGCGGCAGCAGGACGGAGAGCTTTTCGCCCATCTTATAGTCCCGTGCGAGCGCGCGCGTGCCGCCGCCCTTTAAGCGGTAGCACACCGTGATGCGCTCCCCTTCCGCCTTGCACACGGCAATGGGACGGCGCAGCGGATAGCCGCCGACGCCCACCATGACGAACTGCCCGGGACGGACGGAGACGATCTCGTCCAGCCCGAACGTGAGGGAGTACACCTCGTCCGCGATGCGCTTATTTTCCAGTACGGTCGCCGTTACTTCGCGCATATCTCCCCCAGTACGGACGCAAGGTCCGCTTGCATGTCAAGGCACGCCGCGCGCGCCGCTTCGTAGTACGTCCCGCCGCGCTTTTTATAGGCGCACAGGACGCCGCGCGAGTTGTTGACCACGCCGCCCATGCCGCCAGCGGCGAAGCAGCTTTTGAGCATCTCCGCGTTGCCCCCCTGCGCCCCGTAGCCGGGGATGAGGAAGAAGGTATGCGGGAGCCGCCCGCGCAAGATCTTCGCCTCTTCGGGGTGCGTCGCGCCGACGACCGCACCGACGGCGGAGTAGCCGTACTTGCCGATGCTGTCTTTCCCCCAGCCTTCGACCATGTCGCCCATGCACTCGAACACGGTGCGCCCGTCCGCGAGCTTTAAGTTCTGCAGCTCGCCCGAAGAGGGATTGCTCGTCTTGACCAGTACGAAAATGCCCTTGTCGTATTGCTTGCAGTCCTCCAAAAAGGGCGCGATGCCGTCCGTGCCGAGATACCCGTTGACGGTGAGGAAGTCGCACGACCCGAGGGCGACCTTTTTCCCGTCCAGTTCAGTCGTGCCGAGGTATGCCGCAGAATAGCGCGCCGCCGTGGAGCCGATATCGTTGCGCTTGCAGTCGGCAATAACGACGAGCCCCCTGTCCTTTGCGTAGCGGCAGGTATCGAAGAACGCCTGCACGCCCGCCGCGCCGTACTGTTCGTAGTAGGCGATCTGTACCTTGACCGAGGGTACGATGTCCGCGACGCTGTCCACCAGCTTCTTGTTGAAGGCGAGGATGGCGTCCGCCGCCTGCTCGGGCGTCGTAACGCCCGCGCGCATCTCCTCGGGCAGGTAGGACAGCTGCGTATCCAGCCCGACGCACGTCGGGTTCTGCGTGGCAATGATTTTTTCAATGAGTGTATCGATGATCATAAAGGTCTCCCTTGTTCTGATTTTATGTTGGAAGGCGGGGTGCTTTTTGCCGCG
>DXBS01000020.1 GCA_019116405.1 Candidatus Gallimonas intestinigallinarum
GCGGTGAGCTGAGGCACGCCGATGCCGGCAACGATACGCGTCGTGCAGATGGAGCCGGGGCCGATGCCGACCTTGACGACGTCCGCACCTGCCTTGATGAGCGCTTCGACCGCGCCCGCCGTTGCCACGTTGCCCGCAATGAGGGGCACATTCGGGTACTTGGACTTGATCTCCTCCACCTTGTTGAGGACCATGCGCTGGTGCCCGTGCGCCGTGTCGATGGCGATGACGTCCACCTTGGCTTCGACGAGCGCCGCGATGCGGTCCATCGTGTTTGCAGCAGTGCCGACCGCCGCACCGACCAGGAGCCTTCCGTTCTTATCGCGCGCGGAGTTGGGGTACTGGATGCTCTTTTCGATATCCTTGATGGTGATCAGTCCCTTCAGATAGCCCTTTTCATCGACGATGGGAAGCTTTTCGATGCGGTGCTTGCCCAAAATCTTCTGCGCATCCTCCAGGGACGTGCCGACGGGCGCGGTGACAAGGTTTTCCTTGGTCATCACGTTTTCGATGGGCTGATCGTAGTTGGTTTCAAAGCGAAGGTCGCGGTTGGTGAGAATGCCGACCAGTTTGCCGTTCTTGGTGATCGGAACGCCGCTGATGCGATAGCGCTCCATGAGCGCCACAGCGTCCTTGACAAGCGCGTCCGGCTCGAGGAAGAAGGGATCGGTGATGACGCCGTGCTCCGAACGCTTGACCTTGTCCACTTCCTTCGCCTGCTCTTCGATGGACATGTTCTTGTGGATGATGCCCATTCCCCCCTCGCGCGCCATCGCAATGGCGAGACGGCTCTCCGTGACCGTATCCATTGCGGCGGAAATGATCGGGACATTCAGATCGATCCCTTTGGTCAGCGTCGTCCTCAGATCCACCTGATTGGGCAGGACTTCGGACGCCTGCGGGATGAGGAGAACGTCGTCAAACGTCAGGCCTTCCTTGATAATCTTACTCACTTGCAACCTCCTTCAGAATCGTTTCTATGACCTCATAACTTTTATTATTGTCCGTATTCGTAAAAGACCCGCCCTTTAACGCCGCGAGAAGCTTTGCACAGAACGCCGCGTCATCGGCGGACGCCGCCTCCACGGAGAGCATGTACAGCGGGTTGGCGACGGGGAAGGATGCGTCCGTCTCCGCAAGGGCGAGCGCGAGCGCCTCTTCATACCCCTCCTGCGTATCGGCAAGGCGGTACTTGACGCACGCGCCTACGCCGCAGAGATAGTCATGATAGCTGCCGAACCGGATATCCGACGAGGTCTGCTGCGCATCACGCGCGGCGCACATTTCGTCAAACCCTTCGGCGACATATAAAAGATCGAAGCGCTCTTCCGCCTTTGCGTCGTTCCTGCCCGCCGCAAGCTCCACGGAGCGGGCGAGATAGGCAAGATCATCCGAACGCTGGTACTCCTGATAGGCGTAATCCGCACTCACGCTCTCCATGCCCAGAGAAAGGGTAAAATCACACATGACGGCGGGCGCGCAGAGCGAGATCACCCCGAATGCCGCAACCGCCAGCACCAGCACGACGCCGAGCGTGATGAGCGCAGTTTTTAAGACCAGTTTTCTCATAATATCATAAACGCGCGAGCGCTGACCCTCTGGAATGATGATTTTATCCATTCTATCACACGCGCATGAAAAATGCAACAGAAAATCACAAAAAAGTCGCCCGAAAAGTCATTTCCCGCAGCAAAAGCGCATACAGTGTAGACATGAGACGACGCATTGCAAGCATCATACTTCTCGCTGCACTCCTGCCCGTACTCTCGGCATGCAGACAGGAGGACTACACGGAGCACATCTCCGAGGTGCGGCGGGACATTTTCTGTGCGCAGACGGAGGACTTTACGCTCACGCTCTCGTGCACGTCACGCGAATACCCCTATGCGGACGACGGCATCGCCTGCCCCATGTCCGACCTGATCGAAGTCACGCTCACCCCCGCCGTCTCCCCTGCGGGCGACGTCCTCGTCTACGCCGCCGACGAGAGCTGGGGCGGCGAGGCGTCCTTTTCGGCGGTGCATGGCGACTACCGCTTTTCCCAGGGGGTGGACACCTTCCCCGCGGGCAGCGTCGACCTGCGCATCGCCTGGGGGGAGCGCACTTATGAGGTCGCCGCGACGAGCGTGCGCACGGAGGAAACCCTCTCGCCGGAAGCAGCGCTCGCCGTGCTCACGGAAAGCGAAAGCGAGACACTCACCCGCATGCGGAAAGAGGGCGTGTTCTGCGGCGAATTCCGCGTACGTCTGCTGCGGCGGGAACAAAACTACTACTATGTCGCCGTGACGGACGGCGAGGAGCAGATCGCACTTTTAATCGATGCGCAGACGGGAGAGATCCTCGCCCACCGCGCGACATAATTTCCATTTTTTGGCGCACTGTGTCCAAAATTTTTGAAAACCGCCCCGACGGGCGGTTTTTTCACGCGCTTTTGCCCCGCGAGCGATTGACAGCGCGCGAAAAAGCGGATATACTGTTACAAGATACAACAGGAGGATGTCATGAAGATCGCAAAACGCGCGGGTCGCATCGCACTCGCGTTCCTGCTCGCTCTATGCATATTTTTAGCGGCCATGGTCTGTTTTATGCTGATCGCCGACGCGATCGTCGATACGGCGGTGCGCTGGGTCCCCTCCTATGCCAGGGCCGATCTCACCGAGATCCTCGCAAAGGAGAGCTGGTCGGAACAGGACTACGAGACGCTGTATGCGCAGACGGGACTTTCCCGCACGGCGCTCGACGAGATGAAGGACAAGCCCGATCGCATCCTCGAATTCCAGGACGCCTTTTTCTACGACGGGGAGATCGAACACGTCGCGGCGGCGATCACCACCCAGCACGATCGGTTTGCAGACGGCTACCGCGCCCCCATCGTCGATCTGCAGGACGGCGACGTCCTCGTCACGTCCACCTGTCACACCTACGGCTGGCAGAACGGACATGCCGCCATCGTCACCAACGCCCGTACGAATACGATCCTGGAGTCCATCTCGCTCGGCATCCCGAGCAGCAACTCCAGCAACGTCAACTTCTTCCGCCAAAGCCCCAATTTTGTGGTACTGCGCCTCAAGGACGCGGACGAGGCAAAGCGCGCGCAGATCGCCGAGACGGCGCTCGAGCGGCTGAACAGGGTCCCCTATTCGATCACGGTGGGCATTCTCTCCCCCAAGGACCAGGGCGTCACGCCGCAGGAGACGCACTGTTCCCACCTCGTCTGGCAGGCGTACCGGTACTACGGCTATGACATTGATTCAGACGGCGGGCCCGTCTGCACGACGCGGGACATCGTCCACAGCGACCTGTTCGAAGTCGTGCAGGTGTTCGGCTTTGACCCGCAGAACATCTGGTAAACTGCATACTTGGTACAAATAACGGGATACGCTGTTCAAAACGCGTCCCGTTTTTCTTTGACTTGTCACGCGTTACTGCGCGTACTCGGAGAGAATCATGTTCTGCACATACAGGTACTCGTCCCTGATGCGCACGCTGTCCCCCTCCTCCAAG
Organism: Candidatus Gallimonas intestinigallinarum; assembly: GCA_019116405.1. The sequence continues at coordinate 3,505 of DXBS01000020.1, forward strand.
AGGTACTGCCTCGTCTTTTTGTACGCCGCGGCGAAGTCCTCCTTCCAGTCGGTGCCGAATTGCTTTTGATATTCGCTCGGCGAGAAGCCGTACACCGTGCGCAGCCCGAGCATGACCGTCTCGAACTTGGCGTCCTGCACGCCGACCTCCTCGCTGTCGATGACGGGAAGGAAGCCGGACAAGATACACTTCATGTACTCGTCCAGGTTGGCGGTATTGAGCAGCCGACGCCCGCTCATGAAGGAGCTTGCGCTCACCCCGACGCCGACATACTCTCCGCGCCGCCAGTAGTTGAGGTTGTGCCTGCTCTCGAACCCCTTTTTGCAGAAGTTGCTCACTTCATAGCGGTGATATCCCTTCTCTTTGAGCAGATTACAGCCGAAGTCATAGAGCGCGGCGACCTCGTCCCCGTCGGGCAGCTCGCCGTTTAAGTAATCGGTATAGATGGGCGTGCCGTCCTCGGGCGTCAGGGCGTACATGGAGATGTGCTTTGCCCCGCTGCCCGCGGCGATCTCGATGGTCTTTCTGACGTCCTCCTGCGTCTGGTTCTTGATGCCCAGCATGATATCGGCGGAGAAGTTCTCCCCTTTGATCAAGGAGGTGCAATAGAGATAGTCGCGCACGGTGTGGATTCTGCCCAGATCCGCAAGCTGCTCGTCGATCGCCGTCTGCAAGCCGATGGAGAAGCGATTGATGCCCGCGCGCTTGTACATGGCGATCTTCTGTTCGCTCACCGTTCCGGGGTTCATTTCGATCGTGATCTCAGGGCGGGCGGAAAGCGTAAAGCACTTTTTGATCTGCCACATGACGGCATAGATATACTTGGGGTCGACGACGCTGGGCGTGCCGCCGCCGAAATAGACGGTGTCAAACGTTCTGCCCTCCAGCTCCTTGCCGCGCATCTCCAGTTCTTTGAGGACGCACGCCATGTACGCCTCGGCGACGTCCATGCGGTTGGGAAAGGAGACGAAGTCACAGTACGTACACTTGTGTTTGCAGAAGGGAACGTGAATATAGATGCCTGCCATATTACTCCTCCCAGCGGTATTTGTTCAGATCGACGTAACCGCCTTCGACCTGCACGCCCTCCTCTTCCAGAAGGCTTGCCTGCACCTCCGGGCCGCCGAAGGCGAATGCGGGCGCGAGCCTTCCTTCACGGTTGACGACGCGGTGACAGGGAATGACGCCGGGCTCGGGGTTGACGTGCAGCGCCCAGCCCACCTGCCTTGCGCAGCGCGGCGCGCCGATCGCCGCCGCCACCTGTCCGTAGGTGACGACCTTGCCCTTGGGCACGCGCCTGACAAATTCGTACACGCGCTCAAACAGCCTCGTATTGGTCGCGTTTTTGGGGGTACGTCCGCTCATTTTCTGTCCTTGTTGGTCTTTAAGATCTCCATGAATACCTCGCTGGGCACTTCCACCGTGCCCACCTGGCGCATGCGCTTCTTGCCCTCTTTCTGCTTTTCGAGCAGCTTTTTCTTTCTCGTAATGTCGCCGCCGTAGCACTTGGCAAGGACGTCCTTGCGGACCGCCTTGACCGTCTCGCTGGCGATGATCTTGCCGCCGACCGCCGCCTGAATGGGCACTTCAAACAGCTGACGGGGAATGGCCTCCTTCAGGTTCTCCGCGAGCATCCTGCCGCGGCGGTAGGCGTGGTCCTCGTGCACGATGGTCGAGAGCGCGTCGCACACCTCGCCGTTCAGAAGGATATCCAGCTTGA
>DXBS01000021.1 GCA_019116405.1 Candidatus Gallimonas intestinigallinarum
CCACGGCACGGGCGTCGTCATCGGCGAGACCGCCGAAATCGAGGAGGGCGTCGTCATCTATCAGGGCGTGACGCTGGGCGGCACGGGCAAGCAGACGGGCAAGCGTCACCCGACGGTCAAGAAAAACGCCACGATCTCCAGCGGCGCAAAAGTGCTGGGCGGCTTTACGGTGGGCGAAGGCGCGCGCATCGGCGCGGGCGCGGTTGTCTTGAAGGAGGTCCCGCCTTATGCCACCGTCGTGGGCGTGCCCGGCCGCGTCGTGCGCATCAACGGCGAAAAGACGCAGGACCTCATCCCCGAAAAGGACGACCCCGTCCTGCGCGAGATCTGTTCTCTTCGCGAGCGCATCTTTGAACTGGAGGAGCGGCTGGATGCGGCGATTGCATACGAAAACGGGGAACGTATCCCGAAAAACGATACCAAACCGGAACAAAAGGACGACAATTGACAGGAGGACACCATGAAAATTTACAACACGCTGACGAGAAGAAAGGAAGAATTTATCCCCCTTGAGGCGGGCAAGGTCAAAATGTACGCCTGCGGCATCACCGTCTCGGGCGAGGCGCATATCGGACATGCCTTTCAGGCGATCGTCTACGATATCTTCCGCAAGTTTTTAGAAAAACAGGGCTATCAGGTGACGTACGCCCGCAACTATACGGACGTGGACGACAAGATCATCGCGCGCTCCAAGGAGACGGGCATCCCCGCCGACAAGTACGCCGAAATGATGATCGAAAAGATCGACGCGGTCATGAAGCGCGCCGAGGTGGACGAGCCCACGCTCTGGCTCAAGGCGACCGAGAACATCGGCAACATCATCGACTTTATCCAGGGGCTGATCGACTGCGGTCACGCCTATCCCGCCGCCAACGGGGACGTGTACTTCGACGTGGATACCTTCCCCGCCTACGGGCAGCTCTCGGGCAGGGACAAGGAGGACGCGTTGGACGGCGTGCGCGTCGAGAACGACGAGGAAAAAAAGAACCCCTATGACTTCGCGCTCTGGAAGGCGGCAAAGGAAGGGGAGATCAGCTGGGATTCGCCCTGGGGCAAGGGGCGCCCCGGCTGGCATATCGAGTGCTCGGCGATGAATCGCGCGGCGTTCGGCGATCAGATCGACATCCACGGCGGCGGGCGCGACCTCATCTTCCCCCATCACGAGAACGAGATCGCGCAGACCGAGGCGCTGACGGGCAAGCGGTTTGCAAAGTACTGGGTGCACAACGGATTGATCAAGGTCAACGGGCAGAAGATGAGCAAGTCCCTGGGCAACAGCCTGCTTCTGTCCGATCTTCTGGACAAGTACTCGCCCGAGGCATTGAAGTTCGCGCTGCTCTCCGCCAACTATCGCGGCGACGTCAACATTACGGACGATCTGTTCCCGCAGGCAGAGGCGCACGTCGCGCGCTTTTACGAGCTGATCGAAAAGACCGAGGCGCAGTTCCCGGACGAAGCGGGCAAGGAGACGGAGATCGACAAGAAGTTCGATGCTGCAATGTCGGACGACTTCAACACCGCCCTTGCGCTTTCCGACCTGTTCGGGTATTTCAGGGAAGTCTCCCGCCTGCTCGCGGAAAAGGACGCCGGGGCGCGCCGCATGACCAATCAGATCCGTGAAACGTACGCCCTTTTGGGGCTGTTCCGTCGCGACCCCGCGCAGTACTTTGCGCTTTACGGCAAGAAGGAAGAGATCCCCGCCGAGGTCGTCGCCGTTGCCGAGGAGCGCAAGGCGGCGCGCGCAGAAAAGAACTGGGCAAAGTCGGACGAACTGCGCGAAAAACTCAAAGAAATGGGCTACGCGGTGAAGGATTCCAAAGAGGGATATACACTGAGCAGGATATAATATTCACGACTTTCTTTTCGAACTGACGAAAAGAAAGTCCGTGAGGTTGAGGAAAACCCAACGTTCGCCGTGATGCGGCTCTGCGTTCGGTTTTCCTCGCCGATGGGATTGGCAACAGCTTAGCCCCCATCGGCTCACCTTTCCGCTTAAGCGCTGGACGCGCAAATTGAGGGAAAAAAGGCATAACAAGTGAAGCCTTTTTTCATGTAATTATAGCAAAGGGAGAAAGGCTTCTCCTTGGGGGCGAATGTGTGCGTTATGCAGACAGCCGCGGTGCGGCTTCTGCGCACACATGAGCTTAGCGATTTTGCTTGTATCTGTGATTTATAGCAAGGGAGACGCATTCTATATGCCTCCCCTGACTTTGTTAGGGGAGTTGGCGAGCGTCAGCGAGACGGAAGGGTTAAAACCTTATCCATAATTATTTACAGCAAAGGCGCACTGCACTCCCAAAAAGAAAAACGGGCGAGGCGAGCAAAAGCGTTTGACAAACGCGCGCGCGGATACTAAAATATCCGTGAAAGTCTGATTGGAGAAATACTGCAATGAAGATCACATCCAAACAGCTCCGCGAGAGCTGGCTGAAATTTTACGAGGGCAAGGGTCACGTCAACGTCGGTGCGGTCTCCCTCATCGGCGACGGTTCGACGGGCGTCATGTTCAACGTCGCGGGCATGCAGCCCCTGATGCCCTACCTTCTGGGCAAGCCGCACCCCCTCGGCAAGCGTCTGTGCAACGTGCAGGGTTGCGTCAGAACGGTGGATATTGAGTCGGTCGGCGACGCCTCCCACTTCACCTTCTTTGAGATGATGGGCAACTGGTCGCTGGGCGACTACTTCAAGA
>DXBS01000022.1 GCA_019116405.1 Candidatus Gallimonas intestinigallinarum
GACGCTTCTGATGCTGATCGTGGCGACCATTCCCGCTGGCGTGATCGGTCTTATTTTCAGCGATCGCATCGATGCGCTGTTCTCGGGTCAGGACGGCATTTTGTATCTCTCCGTCTGCTTTGCCCTGACGGCATTGCTTCTTGTGGTGTGCGAAATGATCGCCAAGCGGCAGAAGGTGCAAAAACCGCTCGGCTGGGGGTCGTCCGTTGCGATGGGCGCCATGCAGGCGGTCGCGCTCTTCCCGGGCATCTCGCGCAGCGGTTCGACCATCGTTGCAGGGACGATCGCGGGCACCAAGCGCGAGGAGGTCGCCAAGTTTTCCTTCCTGATGAGCATTCCCGTCATTCTCGGCAGCTTTGCGGTGGAGGTATTCGGCATCATCCGCGAGCCGGAGAGCGTCGCGGGGTTCGGGACCAACGGCATCGTCGGCATGATCGTCGGCATCGTGCTCTCCATGGTGTTCGGTTTCCTTGCGATCAAACTCATGCTCAAGGTCATCCGCAAGGCAAACTATGTCTGGTTCAGCGTATACCTTGTGGCGCTGTCCGTCGTCTGTTTCTCGCTCTGCGCGGCAGGCGTCATCGTATAACGCATGCAAGGGCGTCCGTAGGGGCGTCCTTTTTTCATGCATAAAATCTCCGTGCCCGCACAAGATAGGAGTATCGGAGGTGAACTATGAGATTGAATTGCGGTGATACCTGCCCCAAGACCGGTTCTTACAAGGTCATGGACGCGCAGGGCAATGTCATCAACACCATCTACGTGGGCGAAGGCGAGACGATGCCTCCCACGCAGCGTTCGGACTGCCACTACGAGTCCGAGGACTAAAACAAAGGAAAAGTGGAGCGGGATGCGGAAGCATCCCGCTTTTCATCTGTCCGCTTGTGCGCCGTGAGGCGTGCGGCGCGGAAGTGAACGGGGCGCGGCATGCTTGCATGCCGCGCCCCGCGTCCGCATAGAATAGTATGTGAAAAAGTACCGTTCCCGCACCAATCGCATCGTGCGTCGCATTGTCTTTGCCGCGCTTGCCGTCATCCTCGTCGTCTGCGCTGTTCTCTACTATCGCAATGTGACGGCGACCATTCTCTCCGCCGTGGAGGAGGTCATGCGCGCCCGCACGACGGAGGCCGTCAACGAGGCGATCTACGAGACGCTCGCAAGCGAAGTGCGCTACGACGACCTCGTCGAGGTCGTATATAACAGCGCCGGGGAGATCCGCGCGCTCACGGCAAACAGCTACGAGATCAACCGCATCGCCCGTGACTGCGCCTACCTCTCCCAGAAAAAGCTGCAGGAGCGCAGCGAGGAGGGGGTCACCATCCCGCTCGGCGCCTTCTTCGGCATCGATGCCTTAGTCGGCACGGGGCCGGGCGTGACCATCTCCATGATCCCCGTCGCCGTCGTCACCAGCCGTTTCACCGCCGATTTTGACAGCGCGGGCATCAACCAGACCCGCCACAGCATCTATCTTGAAGTGGCGTCCGATCTCTCCGTCGTCCTGCCCGGCAGGACCAACCGCTTTACCGTCACGACGCAGGTCCTCATTGCAGAAAGCGTGCTCGTCGGCGACGTGCCCGATACCTATCTGCATGCCAATATCTTCGGCGGCGGCTACGTCGCGGGGGCTACGCAGTGACGGATCGGATGACCTCGGCGATCATCTCTGTCCCGCTGACGGTATGATCTCTTTGCAGCGCGTCGCGGATGCTCGCGTTGCCGTACAGGCACAGGAGCGCGGAGGGGAGGGTGTCCAGCTTCTCCTCCTCCAGCACGGCGCACAGGTCTTTTTTGGCGAAGTAGGCGGCGTTCTGCGTCTGATCGCCGCGCGAGGCGTGCGCCAGCGGCACAAGCAGCGCGGGCTTTTTGAGCGCAATGAGCTCAAACACCGCGTTGCTGCCCGCCCGCGAGAGCGCAATGTCGCAGCAGGCATAGGCGGCGCCCATGTCTTGTTCGTATTCTAGCTGTACATATCCGCGCGGCGTACGGTCGATGCAGTTGCCCCTGCCGCACAGATGCAGGATGTCAAAGCGCAGCAGAAGCGTGGCGAGGTGTTTTCGTACTGCACCGTTGAGGGCGCGGCTGCCGCTCCCGCCGCCCAGCACGAGCAGCACGGGCTTGCTTCCCGAAAATCCGTACTTTTTGCGCGCGGACGCCCTCTCGCCGCTGAACAGCTCGCGGCGCATGGGGGAGCCGACGCATTTCCCGTTGCGGAATTTTCCTGCGGTCTCAGGGAAAGAGGTGAGGACATAGCGGCACTTTTTTGCGATCATGCGCGTGCAGAGCCCGGGCGTGAGGTCGCTTTCGTGCGTCATAACGGGCACTTTCAGCTGCTGCGCCGCCCATACGGCGGGGAAACTGACGTACCCGCCCTTGGAAAAGACGAGGTCAAATTTCTCGCGCCGCAGGATTTCGAACGCCTGCCGCTGCGCCGCGGCGAGGCGGAAGGGCACGGTCAGATTTTTTGGCGTCAGCGTACGCACAAGCTTGGGGCAGTTGACGCAGTAGTATGGACAGCCGAAGGCGCGCACAAGCCCGCGTTCCATGCCGTCCGTGCCCATATATGCAATGTCGTAGGAGCCTTTGAGTTCCTGCATAACGGCGAGGTTGGGGACGACGTGTCCCGCGCTCCCGCCGCCTGTAAAGAGCAAGCGTTTCACGTCATCAGTATATGCTTTCGCGCGTTTTTTAGGCAATGCCGGGCAGGCGCAACAAATGATAAAAATTTTTATATCAGATTTTGCGGAATATGGAAAAAACGCTTGACGAAACGGGCGTGTTTGAGTATACTAAATGAGCGTGTTTGTGAGGTGGAAACGCATTTACACGGCGCAAAAACTTCATATGCTGATATGGCTCAGCAGGTAGAGCACGTCCTTGGTAAGGACGAGGTCGCGGGTTCAAATCCCGCTATCAGCTCCATACAATAAGGGGACCCTGATTGGGCCCCCTTATTGTATATTGTACGGGTTTAGCGGGATTTGAGGGTGGAGGCGCGAGCGTCCGACATGAGCAAGGAATGCCTGCTTGCAGAAGCATTCCGCAGCCATGGCGCACGAGGGCGCAGCCCGAAGTAGAGCGAGCGGTTTGCGCAACGGAGTTTGGATGTAGAAAGCGGGAAAGCAAACTGCACCAGCCCGGTGGGCTGTGCACCGGGGCGCGCCGCCAAAGGCGCAAATCCCGCTATCAGCTCCATACAATAAGGGGACCCTGATTGGGTCCCCTTATTGTATATTGTACGGGTTTAGCGGGGTTTGAGGGTACATTAAGCCTTCTTGTCGCTTTCATCCGGGGGAAGGGCGTCTGAGAAGGCGCGATACAACGCCTCGTTGAGAGAGCGCATCTGCGCTTCGTCCACTTTGAGTTTCCAGTCGGCGGTAAAGATTCCGTTGACTTCCGTCTCCACGTCGGAGAGCTGCGTATAGACGATCGCGCACAGTCCGTCCTTCTTTACGGCGGGGACGATCTGTCGAAGATAGAGCTGATTGAGCGCCTGCATGAATGCCTGCTGCGTCCGGTATTTGCGGTAGCTGAAGATGCTGCGGCGCTTTCTCTCGGCGAGGAAGGCATATCCGCCAAACTCCGTCAGGGCAAGGATGCGCTTTTTGTCGTTCTTTAATCGGACCTTTCTGAAATAGATGTGGCGGCTTTGTAGGTCGCCTCCGCCCATGTCCTGCCAGCCGCTCGCATGGTCGTACAGCCGCGTATCGTCCAGCGCTTTCAGCTTTTGCCAGACGGCATTGGCGTCGAACTGTCCCCACGCCTCATTGAAGGGCGTCCAGAGGCAGAGCGAGACGCAGTTGAAGAGCAGATCGATTGTGCCGACCGCCTCACGCAGATATTGTTCGCGTGAGCGTGCATCGCTGCGCCGCATCTTTTTGTAGTCGCGGTCATTGAGGTGCAGGTCGATGAAGGGACAAACGTGCATGCGCAGCTGCGAATACGCCTCGCCGCCGTTCACCATGTCCTGCCAGACGAGAATGCCGAGGATATCGCAGTAGTAGTACCAGAGCAGGGGCTCGATCTTGATATGCTTGCGCAGCATGTTGAAGTCGAGCGCCTTGACGTGTTTCAGACAGTCATACATCTCCTGATTGCTGCGCGGGGTATAGATGCCCTCTCCCCAATAGCCCTGATCGAGCAGACCGCTCTGAAAGACGGGCTGCCCGTTCAGTGTGAAGTAGTGCATCCCGCCCCGCTGCGTGCGCGAAAAGCTGCGCAGTCCGAAGTAGCTCTCTACGCGGTCCTCGCCCGCCGTGATGACGATGCGGTACAGCTCGGGCGCATCCGGGGACCATGGCTTGCAGGTGGAGGCGTCCATGCGCACCTCCTCGCCCGGGGCGCCCTGCGCCTCCCTCAACAGCGTTTCGCCGTCGTAGATCGCATAGGAGATGACGCCGCCGTCCGCCTCGCAGGAGATCGTAAGCGTTCTGCTCTCGTAATCGGGGCGAAGTTTTAAGCCGTGAAGATAGATCTGCGGCACGCTCTCCAGCCAGACGGACTGCCACAGTCCGCTCGTCGCCGTGTACCAGATCCCGCCGCTATGGTACTGCTGCTTGCCTCTGCCGTATATGGGGGACGCGGCGTCGTCCGTGACCACAAAACAAAGTTCGTTTGCGCCCTCTACTAAGGCGTCCGTCAGTTCCAGCGTGAAGGGGAGATAGCCGCCTTCATGTCCGCCGATCTCCCTGCCGTTACAATAGACTTTACAGACCTGATCGCACGCGCCGACGTTGAGCAGCACTCTGCCCCGATCAAAGCCCTCGGGAAGGGTGAACGTGCGCCGATAGTGCAGGAATTCATCGGGGCCGAGCTGCCGCCCGACGCCCGATAAACTGCTCTCGGGCGAGTATGGCACGAGGATGGTCCCGTCATACCGCGCGGGAGGCTGGGGCGAGGAGATGATTGCATACTCCCACGTTCCGTTCAGGGAGAGATAACTGTCCCTTTGAAACTGCGGGCGAGGGTACTCCTGCAGCGTGCCCTCCGCTGTAAACTTTGGCGTGAAGATCATGGCGTTTTCCCTTGGACAAAATTTTATCCTGTGGTTATTATAATACATATTTTGTTGCGTTGCAAGAGGCTTTGCAAAATTCTTTATTATTCTGATATCACCGGGAGGGCATGATCAGTTTACAGGGGCGAGTGCGACGGTGGAAGAGGGGGTCTGTGACCGGGAAAAGGGTGCATTGTTAAAAAATTCTCAGAAAAAGTGCAAGAAATTTTCTTGTTACCTATTGTATTTTTGTGAGAATTATTTTATAATAGGCGTGTAATTTTGTCATGGGGGTTATTATGCAGGAAAAGGCAAAACTTTGCATCGAAAAAGGTGCAACCGCGCTCGGCATCGAGTTCGGCTCGACGCGCATCAAGGCGATCCTGGTGGATGAGGACAATACGCCCATCGCATCGGGCAGCCATGAGTGGGAGAACCAGCACATCAACGGCATCTGGACCTATTCGCTGGATGCCATCCGCGAGGGCTTGCAGGATTGCTACGCAAAGCTCGCGGAGGACGTCAAAGAAAAGTACGGCGTGACGCTCACGACGGTCGGCGCAATGGGCTTTTCTGCGATGATGCACGGCTACATGGTGTTCGATAAGGACGATCGTCTGCTCGTTCCCTTCCGCACCTGGCGCAACAACACGGCGGCAGAGGCGGGCAAGAAGCTCGCGGAACTCTTTAACTATCACATTCCCGCGCGCTGGTCGATCGCGCATCTCTATCAGGCGATTCTGAACGGCGAGGAGCACGTCAAGGACATCGTGTTCCAGACGACGCTGGAGGGGTATGTGCACTGGATGCTCACGGGCAAAAAAGTCATCGGCATCGGCGAGGCGTCCGGCATGTTCCCCGTCGATCCTGCGACCCGTCAGTACGACAAGGGCATGCTGAAAAAGTTCAACGATCTCGTCGCGGACAAAGTTCCCTTCAAAGTGGAAGATATTCTGCCCGAGATCCTCGTCGCGGGCGAGGACGCAGGCAAATTGACGCCCGAAGGCGCAAAGTTCCTTGATCCCACGGGCAATCTGCAGCCGGGTATCCCGCTCTGCCCGCCCGAAGGCGACGCAGGCACGGGCATGGTCGCGACCAATTCCATCCGCGTCCGTACGGGCAACGTCTCCGCAGGCACGTCCGTCTTTGCGATGATCGTGCTCGAGAAGCCGCTTTCCAAACCGCATGACGAGATTGACCTCGTCACGACGCCCGTCGGCGACCTCGTCGGCATGGTCCACTGCAACAACTGCACGTCGGATATCAACGGCTGGGTGAATATGTTTGGCGAGTTTGCACAGCTTGCAGGCGTGGACATTCCCAAGTGGAAGCTCTACGATATGCTCTACTTCAAGTCGGAGGAGGGTGACAAGGACTGCGGCGGACTTCTGTCCTATAACTATGTCTCCAATGAGCACGTCACGCAGGTCGAGAAGGGCAGACCGCTCTTTGTGAGAACCGCAGAGGGCAAATTCAATCTTGCAAACTTCATGCGTACGCACCTTTATTCCGCGTTCGGCGCGCTCAAGGTGGGCTGCGATATCATGCTCAAGGAGGAGGGTGTCAAGCTCGACCGCATCACCGGCCACGGCGGACTCTTCAAGACCGAGCGCGTCGGGCAGAGCTATCTTGCCGCGGCGATCAACGCGCCCGTCACAGTCATGAAGACGGCAGGCGAGGGCGGCGCATGGGGCATGGCGATCCTTGCGAACTACCTCGTCACCAAGAAGGAGGGCGAGACGCTGGAGAGCTATCTCGATAATCGCGTCTTTGCGGGACAGGAGGGCGTCACGCTCGCACCCGATCCCGAGAACGTTGCGGGATTCGAGGAATTCGGCAAGCGCTACGTCGAGGGGCTTCCCATCGTCCGCGAGGCGACCCGTTCGCTCAAATATTGACAGGTAACGTTATTCGGAGGAATTGAAAATATGTTGGAAGCATTGAAGGAAAAGGTCTTAAAGGCCAATCTTGATCTCGTCAAAAACAAGCTCGTTCTGTTCACCTGGGGCAACGTCTCTGAGATCGACAGAGAGTCGGGGCTTGTCGTCATCAAGCCCTCGGGCGTCGAGTACGACGAAATGAAGGCAGAGGACATGGTGGTCGTCGACCTGAACGGCAAGGTGGTCGAAGGCGATCTGCGCCCCTCGTCCGATACGCCCACGCACATTGAATTTTATAAGGCGTTCCCCGAGATCGGCGGCGTCACACACACCCATTCCACTTTTGCGACGGCTTGGGCGCAGGCGGGGCGCAGCATTCCCTTCTACGGCACGACGCACGCGGACTATTTCTACGGCGATATCCCCTGCGCGCGCTCGCTGACCAAGGAGGAGATCGAGGGCGAGTACGAAAAGAACACCGGGCTTGCCATCATCGAGAAGTTCAAGGGGGACAATATCAAGCCCCTGGAAGTTCCCGGCGTGCTTATCAAGAGCCACGGCGTGTTCTCCTTCGGCAAGGACGGCGACAATGCTGTCTATAACGCGACGGTCATCGAAGAGGTTGCCAAGATGGCGTTCCTCACCGAGCATATCAACCCCGAAGTCACTCGTGCCGATCAGTTCATGATGGACAAGCACTATATGCGCAAGCACGGCAAGAATGCCTACTACGGGCAGACAAAAAAGAAATAAGGTGGCAGGATATGATCGAGACGGAAGTGATCGAATACACACCCAACCCCAACAAGCGCGCAGAACGTATCGCGGCGATCGCCAATGCGCGGGAAGCAAAAGGGGACCGGCTCGTCTCCGTCCTGTCTACGCCCAATTGCGGGGCGATCCTTGTGTTCCATACTCCGACGGCTTCGGAGAAATGATAAAAAAATTCAACGAGGTATAATTGTTATGAAAGAGAAAGTTGTATACTGGCTGACCGGTTCCCAGACGCTGTATGGCGATGACGTGCTCGAGCACGTTGCGCAGCACTCCGAGGAGATGGCGAACTACGTCAATGAAAGAATGCCCGTCACCGTCAAATATCTGACGACGTGCAAGAGCTCGGATGAAGTCATCGCTGCCGTCAAGCAGGTCAACGCAGACGACAACTGCATCGGTATCATCACCTGGTGTCACACCTTATCGCCCGCAAAAATGTGGATCAAGGGGCTGAAGATGCTGCAAAAGCCCATGTGCCACTTCGCGACGCAGTACAACGAGAAGCTTCCCTACGACACCATCGACATGGACTTCATGAACGAGAACCAGGCAGCACACGGCGACAGAGAGTTCGGCTATATCGTTACAAGGCTGAGAATGGACAACA
>DXBS01000023.1 GCA_019116405.1 Candidatus Gallimonas intestinigallinarum
GAAACCGCATACTTTGCGTTTATGGAAAGGCTACGGCGTGAAATCATACGATTTCACGCCGCCAAGATAAATTTATTTGATTACAGATTTTTTTCTTTCTTTACCTTCACCCCAATATTTGACTTTGAGCCCAATAAAAAAGGACAGCTGCCCGATGCGGGCGGCTGTCCTTTTATGCTGATTATGCGTACGCAAAAAAGCGCCTGCTGAAAACAGGCGCTTTTATCAAATGCTGCTGTTACGCGATTGCCGCAAGCTTCTTTGCAAGCTTTGCTTTTTTGTTTGCGGCGTTGTTCTTATGCAGAATGCCCTTGCTTGCCGCGGAATCGATCGCCGAGACGGTCTCGGGATAGAGCGCGGTCGCGGTTTCTTTGTCACCGGCATTGACAGCCGCAAGGAACTTCTTGATACTCGTCTTGAGCGCGGACTTGATCATCTTGTTCTCTTTCGTCTTCTTCTCGGTAACCAGCACGCGCTTTTTCGCAGATTTAATGTTGGGCACAGTATTTACTCCTTCGATTGCTTTAATCTTGATAACCTCAGCTATTTTAGCATAAAATAGACTGATTGTAAACTGTTTTTTATGGGGGATGATACAAAATTTTTCAAAAAGTTTCAAATCATTGCGGGCAGAAACTGCTTCGCGTCGGCGTGTTTGACAGCGGGATCGGCGGGCTGAATGTGCTCGCCGCGTGCAGGAGGCTGTTGCCCGGCTGTCTGTTCTACTATTACGGGGACAATGCCCACGCCCCTTACGGCGCAAGACCAAAAGAGGAGATCACCCGCTATGTGAACGGGGCGCTGTCCGTCTTTGAAGGACTGGGGGTGGATGCCGCTGTGCTGGCGTGCAACACGGCGACCGCCGTCTGCGCGGAGGAGATGCGCGATAAGTTTTCCTTTCCCATTGTCGGCATGGAGCCCGCCGTCCGCCCTGCCGCCGCGGCATGCAGAAATGTGCTCGTGCTTGCAACGCCGCACACCATCGCGAGTGCGCGCCTGCACGAGCTGATCGCCCGCTTTCCACAGTGCCGCTTTACGCTGTATGCCGCGCCCGCGCTCGCCGGGGCAATTGAGCAACATCTGACCCGCAAAGCCCCCTTGACCCTTTCTGACCACCTGCCCGCGTTTGACCCCGACGGGGTGGTCCTGGGGTGCACGCATTACGTCTGTTTCCGGCGCGAAATTGCCCGATTTTACGGCTGCCAAGTCTTTGACGGGGTTCTCGGAACGGCGCAGCGCCTTACATCCGTCCTTGCGGAGCGGGTCGGACGAGAAAAAATTGGGACGGGTGACCACCATTGCCCCACCTGGAATCCGAACAATTGTTTGACGAAAAAGTGCAGAAAATGGCAAAAAAAGGGGGTAATATTCCTCGGAAAGGGTGGAAAAATCAACCAAAAGGTCTATTTTTCAAACATTTGTTTTACTTCGGATTAAAAAAGTTTGCCCATTCGTGGAAAAAAGTGGTCGAAGGTGGTTGACAGTAGACGGGAGTGGTGCTATAATAGAAAACGTAGTACGGAAATTCTAAGATAACGGGCAGAGGAAAGCGAAGTGCTGAGCGGTAAAGTTGTCCACCAGATGGACGCCAAAAACAGAATACGCATTCCCGCGAAGTACAAGAGCGCGTTCCCCGAGCGGGAGAAGCTCTACTTTGTGGAGTATGCGCCCGACTGTATTACCGTGATGCCCGAATCCGTGCTCAAGACCAAGCTTGCTTCCTTTGACAACGTCAATCCCGGCGACCCGGAAATGATGATCGCCAAGCGCCGCATCCTCAGCTCGATCGACGAAGCGGTGGAGGACGGACAGGGCAGAACGCAGATCCCCAAGTCATTCCGCGACTACGCAAAGCTCTCCAAGGATGTTGTGACCGTCGGTATGGGCAACTATGTGGAGATCTGGTCGCTGGAGAAGTTTGAAGCACAGATGAGCGGCATGTCCATTGAACAGGCAAATACGCTCGCATACAAAAAGAGCGCGGAGCAGTGAGATGAGCGAATATCATCGTCCGATCATGGTAGAAGAGGTGCTGGAAGGGCTGAACATCCGACCGGGCGGCATCTACTTTGACGGCACTGCGGGCGGAGGGGGACACTCCTTCGCCATCCTCGCCTCCGATCCGACCGTGCTTCTTGTCGCGACGGACAAGGACGAGGACGCGATCAGGGAAGCTACCGAGCGGCTCTCGCCCTATGCGGGAAGATTCAAGCTGTATCGGTCCGACTTCAAAAATTACCAAGAGGTCTTTTCCGACGCGGGTGTCGGGCAAATTGATGGGTATTTGCTCGACCTGGGCATCTCTTCGCACCAGATAGATACGAGCTCCCGCGGCTTCGCATATAAGAGTGACGACGCTCCGCTCGATATGCGCATGGATAACAGGGCGTCTTTGACGGCGGAAACCGTCGTCAACGAGTATTCTGAGGATGCGCTCCTTCGCATCCTCAGAGACTACGGAGAAGAAACCTTTGCTCCCTCGATCGTGCGGCGCATCGCGCTGGAGAGGCGGCAGGGTAGAATTACAACCTGCGGACAGCTGCGCGCGATCATCGAAGAGAGCGTCCCCGCAAAGTACCGCTACAATGCCTGCGCACGCAAGACCTTTCAGGCGATCCGCATCGAAGTCAACGGCGAACTGGAAGGGCTTGCCGAGTGCGTACAGGGGCTGACGAGGCGGCTAAAGCCGGGCGGCAGGGGGTGTATCCTCACCTTCCATTCGCTGGAGGACCGGATCGTCAAGAACGTATTCCGTTCGATGAGCCAAGGCTGCACCTGTCCAAAGAGCTTTCCCGTCTGCGTCTGCGGAAAGAAGAAGGAAGCGGAACTTGTCGGCAGCAAGCCGCTCGTCGCGAGCGAAGAAGAACAGCGGGAAAATTCCCGCAGCAAGAGCGCAAAACTCAGAATTGTCCAAAAAGTCGAATGAACGGGCAAAAACGCGAATAAAATCTAAGGAGCACAACAATGGCATATGCAGCGATCACGCAAGAGAAGGCTACGCGCCGCGAAGAGCGCCATGTAACGCCGGAGGAACGGGAACACACCAAAAATATTTCCGAAAATTACCGCAAGCTGCTCTTTGATGAAGAGGATACGGAGAAGGTGGTGGAACACTACACGCATCCTTCCTATCCGATCGCGCACGCGCCCTCCGCTTCAACTGCGACGATCGAGCGCCGCGTTGCGCCCGCACCGCAGCCGCAGCCTGCCTATCGCCCTGCCGAGCAGCCGCAGATCAGACCCGCGCATATCTCCGCAGCGCCCGTGACGCCTGCGCAGGACTATTCGTCTAATACGGCACGGCGCCTTGCCGACTATGTCGCGTATGAGCCTGCAAAGACGGGCAAGCACCTTCTCTTCGACAATATCACCTATAAGGATTACGAGATCGTCGAAAAACCGCAGGCATCGGCCACCGTCGCTGCTCCTGCGCGCCCCGCTGCGCCTGCCTACGCGCCGACGGCGGCGCCCGTCTATGCGCCTGCACGTCCCGCTGCGCCCGTCTATGCGCCGGCGGAAGAGGATGCGCTTCCCACACAGCGCACGATGGATACGCTGCGCCATGCCGCGGCGCGCGCCGATTTTGCCGAGGAATCCGAAACAAACATTCTTTCCATGCTCTCGACGCGGGCAAAGGTCGCCATCTGTGCGATTGCGGCGGCGATCGTGCTCGCCATCGTGCTCATCTGCGTCAACACGGGCATCCTGAATGCCGCAAATGCGGAGATTTACGTCAAGGAGGCGGAATTGCAGAACCTGCAGGAGACCTATACGCAGATGCAGGAGGAGATCGACTACCTCATGTCCGACGAGTACATTGACAGTTGGGCGGAGCAAAACGGCATGGTCAGGGGAGACTGACCTGCGGGAGGAAATTGCATATCAAACAGCGGGATTTTTCCTTGACTGTCTTACGAAAGAGGTTATTTGCCATGTCCGTGGCGATAGCCTTTCTTTTTTGTCTTTTTCTTGCGCGCTTTTTCTATATCCAGGTCATCTGGGAGGACGATCTCAACGCCCGCGCCCTCGATCAATGGACGCGCGAGATCCCCATTTCGGCAGGAAGGGGAAATATCTATGACGCGAACGGGGAGCTGCTTGCGGGAAATGTCGCCGCCTATTCTGTCTACGCCCGCGCCAACGCCGTCGACGATGCGGAGGGGAGCGCACAACTTCTTTCGGCGGCGCTCGGGCTCTCCTATGAAGATACGCTGGAAAAGCTGACAGACAAGAGCCGCTCGG
>DXBS01000024.1 GCA_019116405.1 Candidatus Gallimonas intestinigallinarum
GATGCGCGCGGCTTCTGCTCGCAGGGGCAGGCGCGCACGGCGGCGCTCTCGTTAAAGCTCGCCGAGACGGATATCTTCCGCACACTTGCAGGGGAGGCGCCTGTGCTCATCCTCGACGACGTGTTGAGCGAACTCGATCTGCCCCGCCGCAAGAAGCTTTTAGAGCGGGTGCAGGACATCCAGTGTATTCTCACCTGCACGCACGCCGAACGCGTCCTGTTTGGCGCGGCGTGCAATAAAATCAAGATCAGGGAGGGGAAAGTCGTCCGATGAGAGCAGATCTGCATATCCACACATACTATTCGGACGGCGCGTATTCCCCCGCGCAGATCGCCGCCATGGCAAAGGCGGCGGGGCTTTCGCTCATCTCCATGACCGATCACGACAGCCTCGCGGGGCTGGAAGAAAAGGCGCAGGCGGCAAGGGCTCAGGGGCTTTCCTACGTGCCGGGTTGGGAAGTCTCCGCCTATCAGGGCGATCTCAAGGTACACATTTTGGGGTACGGGTGCCGCATTTGCGCGCCATACGAGCAGTTCTTGCGCGCACGCATCGGGGGCGCCGTGGAACGGGCGGAGGACATCATCGCCAAGGCAAACGAGTATTTCGGGCTGGACGTCACCCTTGCCGAGGCGGAGCGTTTTCACCAGAAGAAGGACGCGCCGCTGCATACGATGCACATCGTCGCGGCGTTTGCCGCGCGGCTGGGCTGCAACAAGGGCGATCTGTATGCCGCGGCGTTCGAGCCGGGCAAGCCCTGTCACTCCACACTCGGGCGCCCTGCCCCGCGGGACGCGATCGACGTCATCCACGCCTCGGGCGGCATCGCCTCGCTGGCGCATCCCGGGCGCATCAAGCTGGAGGACGAGGGGAGATTTTCCCTCATGGACGAGCTCGTTGACGCGGGGCTGGACGGCATAGAGTGCTCTCATTCCGACCATACTGAGGAGCAGACGGAGCAGTTTGCGGCGTATGCGCGCTTACGCGGGCTTCTTCGGACGGGCGGGTCGGATTTTCA
The DNA here is from genome assembly GCA_019116405.1 of Candidatus Gallimonas intestinigallinarum. Next base: position 1,016 of record DXBS01000024.1, read on the forward strand.
TGCGGAGGGACGCAGCCGCGTCGTCGGTCAGCCGCCGTTTACCCCTGCCGAAGAGCTGCTTGCCGCGCTCCGTCGTTGTGGGAGCCAATGAAGAAGATCTTAGCACTGTTTTGTTCGCTCCTCCTTGCGGGGAGCGTTTTTCTTGCGTGCGGCTGGGCTGGGCGGGTGCGCAGGGACGTCACGATCGGCGGCGTGCAGGTGGGCGGCATGACCTATGCCGAGGCGGAGCGCGCCGTGCGAGAAACGCTGTCCGTGCCCTTCGTTCTGCATACGCCCGCGGGCGATGTTACACCGACGCTCTCCTATTCGGATGACGTCTCTTTGCTCGTGCGCCGCGCGAAGAAGGGCGCCGTCCTCACCCCGCAGGTGCGCAGGGTCTGGGCGGATGCGGAGGGTTTTTTGGAGGACGTATGCGAAAAATGCGTCCAAACACCCGTGGATGCTGCCATGCAATTCACCTCCGAGGGGTTTACTTATACGCAGGAGCGCGCGGGGGTGTACTGCGACTATGCGGCGTCCCTTGCCGCGGCGCTCGCGGCGATCGGGCGGGGAGAGCGGGAAGCGACGCTCGTCACCCGCGTCTGGCGGCCCGCCGTCACGGAGCGGCAGCTGCGGGCGCGCACGCAGCGGCTCGCGCGGTTTACGACATATTTTGACGGGGAAAAGTCCGCGCGCGTACACAATATTTCCCTCGCGTGCGGGCGCATCGCGGGAACGGTGCTTGCCCCGGGCGAGACGCTCTCCTTCAATGACGTCGTGGGGGAGCGGACGCGGGAAAACGGGTTTCAGGACGCCGCCGTCATCCTCAACGGGGAGTTTGTGCAGGGTACGGGCGGGGGCGTGTGCCAGGTCTCCACGACGCTCATGGGCGCGGCGGTGCGGGCGGGGCTTGTCATCCGCGAGAGCCACCCGCATTCCCTGTCTGTTGGGTATGTGCAGCCCTCGCAGGACGCGATGGTCTCGCGCTACAGCGACTTAAAACTGCGCAATCCCTACGCCTTTCCCGTCTATTTTCTGGGAAAGACGGCTGGCAGCAGTATAACGTTTGAAATTTTCGGCGCGCCCGACGGGAAACGCTATGATATTGAGAGCTGTGTCCTGGAGTACATCGACCCGCCTCCCGCCGAAGTGCGTCAGGGGGAGGAGAACAGGACCGTCCGCGCCGAAAAACAGGGGCTACGCAGCGAAAGCTACCTCGTGACTTACGCCGCGGACGGGAGCGTCATCAGCCGCAAGCTCCTGCGGCGGGACAGCTATGCCGCCGTGCAGGGCATCTATGTCGTCAGCGGCGCGCAGCAGGCGCAGGGCGGCGAAGGAACCGAAGAAGCGCCGTCCGCCCGATAAATTTTGCCGCAGCGGCGCGTAAAATGTGAAAAAGGGTGCAAAATGAGTTGATTTTTTTGTTGTCTTCCGCTATAATAGCCGTTGACTTCGGGCGTTCCTCTGCCGCAGAGCGGGAATGAACGTCGCGTAACATAGGAGGTAAGTCGTCATGGGACTCATCGAACAGATCGAGGCCGAGGGCATGAAGGAGAACGTCCCCCAGTTCAATGTGGGTGACACCGTCAAGGTCGGCTATCGTATCATCGAGGGCGGCAAGGAGCGTATCCAGAACTTCGAAGGCGTCGTCATCGCCAAGAAGAACGGCGGGATCCGCGAGACCTTTACCGTTCGCCGTCTTTCCTTCGGCGTAGGCGTGGAGCGCTGCTTCCCCCTGCATTCCCCGAAGGTCGCGTACGTCAACGTCGTGCGCGCCGGCAAAGTGCGCCGCGCAAAGCTTTACTATCTGCGCGGGCTTACGGGCAAAGCCGCAAAGATCAAGGAAAAGAAGTAATCTGATTATTTCGGAAGGACGACCTGCTCAAAGTCGGAAGCGGGTCGTTTTTTCATGCTCCGCGCGGGCAGGGGACAGACTGCCCGCGCCCGCGTGATGGGAAAGCAAAAATCGGGTACAATTTTTTTTGCGTTTCTGCCCGAAATCCATTTACAATTCGGGCGGGATTAGGTACAATAGGAAACACAATATAATAGGGAATAACGTACTATGGCTAACAAAGTGAACTCCAAGAAGCTTACAACGCGCATCATTTTCATCCTTGCGCTGATCTTCCTTGTGATCGGACTGAGCACGCTCGGCTCCTTCTATTCCGCAGGGGACGCATATGAGCTCAAGACGCAGGGCAGTTCTGCCGAGGCGCCCACCGTCGTCTTTCAGCTGAGAAATCCGACGACGACGGACGAGCACGGGCACAGCACAACGCAGTATCTGCGCCTTCGGCACATCTACGTCAATATCGGCGCGGCGTACATTGAGGAAGGGGAAACCGCAACCATCCGCGCGGAGATCGACACGGCGCCCAATAACTCCGCCGTCGCGTCCAGCCGCCGCCTCGACTACACCTTCGGTAATTTCGTCACCGACGAGGACGCGGAGGGGACGCCGGAGGACGTGGCGGAATATCCAAATATCTACTATTCCTGGCAGGACATGGTTCCCTCGACCAGTTCCGGCTGGGCGGTCTCCAGCTATGACTACGTCCGCCTGATCGCACGCGATGCAAACGTCCTTTTGAACGAAGTCGTGTTCGTGGGCGAGGTCATGGAGTCCTCCTCCTCAAGCTCTGAGGGCACGGGCGAGATGGTCGTCGTCCCTGCGACGATCTATTCCGCGACGCCGCTCATCGGCGAGACTGACGAGGAGGCGGCCGCCCGCGCGGGCGCGCTGCTTGACAGTCAGGTCATGCCGAGCGTCAACGAATACCGCATGAACAAGCTCTCCGACGAGGAGTCGATCTCCATGATGACAATCCGCGAAATGTACGAGGGCGCCTCGTACGGGACGGGCAACGCCTACACGGGCGAGCACGTTTACGGCTCGGTGGGCGAGGAAATCCTGGCCTTCGGCACGCTCATCTTCGGCATGAGTCCCTACGGGCTGCGTTTCTTCCCCATGCTCGCGGCGGCGGGCGCGCTCCTTTGCGGTGCGTTCCTTGCAAGGCGGGTCGCCAAAAATGACTGGGCGGGCGTCATCTTCGCCGCGCTCTTCCTGCTTGCCTGCGCGCCCCTCGCGCTGGGAGGGCTCGGGACGCCGCTCATGATCGGAGTGTTCTTCTTCCTGCTCTCGGCCAATTGCTGCCACTACTTCTATGCCAACGGCATGAAGACGGAAAAATTTACCTCCGCATTGCCCCTGCTCATCTCCGGGCTTGCGGGCGCCCTCGCCATTCTGACGCACGGCGCATACATTGTTCCCATGGTCGCCGTCGTGGCACTGTTCGTGTGCGGCGTCGTGCGCATGCAGCGTGCAAGAAGATTTTATCTCGACAAGGCAATCGCCGAAGTGGAGGCGGAGGAGTCCGCCCCCGCGGAACTGCCCGCAGAGCAGTCGCCTGTCGCGCCCGCGGAAAGGGGGACGGAAGATGCTCCCGCAGTTTCGCCCGCGCGGCACAAGGTCGCGGCCGTTGCGCAGGAATACCGCAACAAGACGGCGGTCGCCCTCGTCACCTTCCTGGGCGCGCTCATCGTCGGCGCATTTGTCCTGGGACTCATCCTCGCCACGCCCATGTACTTTACCTGGGTCAAACTCTTTGATAATCCCGCGGCGCCTTCCATGAATATCATCGAACTTGCGGCGACCGCCTTTGCCGGCGGCTTTACGGGCGTCAATCCGGGCGGCATGGGCTCGAGCGCGTGGAACGTCGTCTACTCCATCTCCCGCGTCAGCGGGGAGGCCTACTCGGCGCTGTACGCTTCCGTCATCAATTTTGCGGCGCTCATCGCCGTTCTCTTTGCCGTCGTCTCGGCGGTCGTGCACCTCGTCATACTCTGCCGCACCAAGGAGTGGGGCAGGGAGGAGCGCGCTGCGCTGCGCGGCATCGTCATCCCCGCCGTCGCCATCGTCATTGCGCTCGTGACCGCGATCTTCGCCAAGGACGCCGTGCAGTTCGTTCTGCTCGCGTATATCTTCGCATTCGTGCTCGCCGCGTCCGAGGCGGTCAAGCTCATGCAGACGAGCAAGGCAAAGCTCGTGCGCATCCTGTGCTGGGTGGAACTTGCGCTGCTCGTCATCATGTTCGTTCTTCTGTTCGTCTTTACGACGGGACTTCCCGTCGCGAGCGGGATCTTAACGGCGATTGCAAGCTGAAATTTCCCGCCTGAGCGGGTGAGATGAGGGAGAGAATATGATCGCAAAAATTATCTGCTATGCATTGCAGGGGCTGGAGGGCGTGCCCGTCGAAGTGGAGACGGACGTGTGCAAGGGCATTCCCGCCTATGAGATGGTGGGACTGCCCGATACGGCGGTCAAGGAGTCCAAGGAACGGGTGCGCTCGGCGCTCAAGAACAGCGGACTGCTCTTTCCCATGAACAAGATCACCGTCAATTTTGCGCCCGCAGATATCAAAAAGGAGGGCGCGGCGTTCGATCTTGCCGTGGCGGTCAGCCTCTTAAAGGCGAGCGAACAGCTCGTCGGGGCGGATCTTTCGGGTACCGTCTTTCTGGGCGAGCTTGCCCTCAGCGGCGAACTTCGCCCCATCGCGGGCCTGCTGCCCATCCTCATTTCGGCAAAGGGACACGGCTTTACGCGCTTCGTCATCCCCGCGGGCAACGCGCGGGAAGCGGCGTTTCTGGGCGGCGCGGATATCTATCCCGCGCATACGCTCAACGAGGTCGTCGCGCACCTCAAAGGGGAGACACCCATCCCCCCGCTGGAGACGGTCGCCTTTGTCCCGCATGCGCAGCGGAAAAATTCTGCCGATCTGAAGTACGTCAAGGGACAGCCCATTGCCCGCAGAGCGCTGGAGATTGCCGTTGCGGGCGGGCACAACATTCTGCTCGTCGGGCCGCCCGGCACGGGCAAGACCATGCTCGCGCGCTGCCTTCCCACCATCATGCCCGATCTCACCTTTGAAGAGGCGCTGGAGATCACCAAGATCCACTCCGTCGCGGGCGTTCTGGGAGAGGAGGGCATCGTCTCCGAGCGTCCCTTCCGTACGCCCCACCATACGGCAACCGTCGTCTCCATGTGCGGCGGCGGCAACCGCGCCGTGCATCCCGGGGAGATCTCCCTCGCGCACGGCGGCGTCCTGTTCCTGGACGAGCTTCCCGAATATCATCGTTCCGCGCTGGAAGCGATGCGTCAGCCCCTGGAGGACGGCAAGATCACCGTCTCCCGTGCGGGCGGGACGGTCACGTTTCCCGCGCGGTTTATGCTCTGTGCGAGTATGAATCCCTGCCCCTGCGGCAACTACGGCTCGGCGGACAAGATCTGCACCTGTTCGCCCGCGGAGATCAGGCGGTACCGCCGCAAGATCTCAGGACCCCTGCTCGACCGCATCGATCTGCAGGTGGAGGTGGACAACGTCTCCTATGACGATCTGACCTCCCGCGAGATGAGCGAGGATTCCGGCAGTGTCAAGGCGCGGGTGGACGAGGCGCGGCGCATTCAGAACGAGCGCTTTGCGGGCAGCAATATTCACACCAACGCCGAAATGGGCGAGCGCGAGCTGTCAAGCTGGTGCCGCCTGAGCGCGGAGGGGGACGCCATCCTGCGCGAGGCGTTCGAGCGCATGCAGCTCTCGGCGCGGGCGCGCTCGCGCATCATCAAGGTCGCAAGGACGATCGCGGATCTCGCGGGCAGCGGGACGATCGAGCCCGCGCACGTCTTTGAGGCGGTCTCCTATCGCATTTACGATTCGCTTACATAACATCAACAGAAAAACACAGGCAAAAGGGCGGAGAATATGGAATATTCGCAGGAGGAACGGGCGATCATCGGACTGTGCATGGCGGCGGACGAGAGCCGCTTATCCTCGCTTGCACGCGCCCTTGCGGAGATTGGTCTGCCTTCCTCGCAAAAAATTTGCGTTTCAGTGATAGAAAAGGCGGCAATGCGTGTATATAAAGATGAACCTTTGCCCTCGGAGGCAGAACAAGACGCTGCGATCGCACGCCTGGAAGCGCTGAATATGTTCGCCGTAACGCTTGTAAGTGCCGACTATCCCGCGAGTCTTCGCGCCATTCCCGATCCGCCGCCCGTCCTCTACGGCATGGGCAGAAGGGAGCTTCTCGCAAGGCGGAAGTTCTGTATCGTCGGCTCGCGCATCCTGCCCGCCTGGGCGGAAAAGACGGGCAAGACGATTGCGGCAGATTTAAGCCGCAGATTTGTCATCGTCACGGGAATTGCCGAGGGCGGCGACCGCGCCGCAATCGACGGCGCGCTCGCAGGCGGCAATCTCATCTGCGTATTGCCCAACGGACCGGATGTCGCCTATCCCGCCGCGCACGCATCCCTCCAGCGCGAAGTCGCAAGGCGTGGGCTGCTGCTCTCCGAGTACGCGCCCGGCGTCAAGACAAAAAAGTATGCCTTCCACGCGCGCAACCGCATTCTGGCGGGGCTCTCGGATGGCGTGCTCATCCTCGCCGCGGGCGCGCGCAGCGGCACGCTCATCACGGCGAACTGCGCGCTCGAATACGGCAGGGAGCTGTTTGCGCTCCCGCACAACGTGGGCGTGGCGCAGGGCGAGGGCTGTAACGAGATGATCAAGGCGGGCGCATGGCTGTGCACCTGCGCGGGGGATATCTTCGCGGCGTACGGCATGGCGGCGGAGGAAAAGCCGCGTATCCGGCTCTCTGAAAAGGAAGAACGCCTGCTTGCCGTCTTAAAAGAGGCGGGTGAACTGCACGCGGCAGTGCTCGCAGAGCGCGTGGGGCTCCCCGTCTTTGAGGTGCAGGCGATCCTTGCGTCCCTTGAGATGAAGGGGCTTGCCGTGCGCTCGGGCGGGAACAGATTTTCCGCAATATAAAGGAATTGAAAAAAGGGACGTTCGTCCCGCAAGGTGAAATATGGATCTCATCATCGTTGAGTCGCCGAGCAAGGCGAAAACCATCTCCCGCTACTTAAAGGGGGAATATCAGGTGGACGCCTCGGGCGGACATATCCGCGACCTGCCGCAAAAGCAGCTCGGTGTCGCGACCGATAAAAATTATGAACCCCGCTATGTCAATTCTCCGGGAAAGGAGGCAATCATCAAGCGCCTCTCCGACGAAGCGGCGCACGCCGATCGGGTATATCTTGCCACCGACCCTGACCGCGAGGGCGAGGCGATCAGCTGGCACTTGCAGACGGTGCTGGGACTTCCCAAGGACGGCAAGAACCGTATCGAGTTCAATGAAATTTCTCCCAAGGCGGTCCGCCATGCCCTGGAGACGCCGCGCACGATCGACTATAACCTCGTCGACGCGCAGCAGGCGCGCCGCGTGCTCGACCGCCTTGTGGGCTACAAGCTCTCGCCGCTTTTGAACGATAAGATCGGCAACGGCCTCTCCGCGGGGCGCGTGCAGTCGGTTGCATTGCGGCTCGTCGTCGAGCGCGAGCGGGAGATTCAGGCGTTCAAGCCCGAGGAATACTGGACGATCACGGCGGAATTGCAGGATAAGGAGAAGAAGTTCTCCCCCTTCAAGGCGACGCTGGAAAAGTACAAGGGCAAGAAGTGCAAGATCGGAAGCAAGGAACAGGCCGACGCGGCGCTCGCCGCGCTCGCGGCGGGAACGTACGAGGTGGCGTCCGTCAAAAAGAGCGTCACCAAGTCGCACGCGCCCGCGCCCTTCACGACGAGCACGCTCCAGCAGGACGCCTCCAACAAGCTCGGCATGACCGCGCCCGAGACCATGCTCATGGCGCAGCACCTCTATGAGGGCATCGACATCGAGGGCGTGGGGCACGTCGCGTTCGTCACCTATATCCGTACCGACTCCACCCGCATCTCTTCCGATGCGCAGGCGGCGGCGCGCGAGCACATCGTGGCAACGTACGGCGAGGAGTACCTTCCCGCCAAGCCCAACATCTACGCCTCCAAGAAGGGCGCGCAGGACGCGCACGAGGCGATTCGTCCCATCGATCTTTCCCGCACGCCGGAGTCGGTCAAAAAACTGCTCGATAAAAAACACTACAATGTCTATAAGCTCATCTATGAGCGATTCATCGCCTCGCAGATGACGGAGGCACTGTACGATTCCATGCAGGCGGAGATCGCCAACGGCGACTATGCGCTCAAGGCGAGCGGCAAGGCGCTCAAATTCGCGGGCTATACCGCCGTCTGGCAGGACAGCAAGCCGGGCGACGAGGAGGAGGGCAAGGGTCTTCTGCCCCCCGTCAGGGAAGGGGACGCGCTTGACTGCAAAGGCGTCAAGCCCGAGCAGAAGTTCACCAAGCCCCCCGTCCGCTATACGGACGCCTCCCTCGTCAAGGCGATGGAGGACAAGGGCATCGGGCGTCCCTCGACGTACGCGACCATCATCTCCGTGCTCAACAAAAGAAAGTATGTGGAGAAGGAGGGCAAGTACATGAAGCCCACCGAGGTCGCATACCGCATCACCGACATGCTGGTCAAATACTTCCCCGAGGTCATGGACGTCGGCTTCACGGCGGACATGGAGACCAAACTCGACGAGATCGAGGACGGCGGCAAGGACTGGCACTCCGTCATTGCGGCGTTCTATCCGCCCTTCGAGCAGCAGCTGCGCCATGCCAAGACGGACGGCGACGAGCTCACCGACGTCAAGTGCAGCAAGTGCGGCTCGCCCATGGTCAGAAAGGCGGGCAAGTACGGTACCTATCTTGCCTGCTCCAACTATCCCGCCTGCTCCAATATCGTCAGCGAGGGCGAGGCGGAGGTCTCCGATACCCCCTGCCCCAAGTGCGGCGCGATGATGGTCGTCAAGACGGGGCGGTACGGCAAGTTCCTCGCCTGCCCCAACTACCCGACCTGCAAGTCCACGCTGCCCTTCGGCGAGAAGGCGGAGGCGGAGCTTGCGGGCGTCTGCCCCGTCTGCGGCAAGCCGACCAGAAAGCTGCGCACCAAGACGGGCAAGATCTACTACGGCTGCACGGGCTATCCCGCCTGCGATTTTAGAAGCTGGGACGAGCCGACGGGCGAGAAGTGCCCCAAGTGCGGCGGCGCGCTCGTCAAAACGGCGCGCGGCAACGTCAAGTGCGCCAACAAAGACTGCGGCTACCGCGTCAGCAATAAAAAGCCGCCCGAGCAGCAGGCATGATTCCCGTCATCGGCGCGGGGCTTGCGGGCAGCGAAGCGGCGTGGCAGCTCGCCGAGCACGGCGTTGAAGTTGAACTCGTCGAACAAAAGCCCGCCCACCGTTCTCCCGCGCATACGTCGGATGCCTTTTGCGAGCTCGTCTGTTCCAACTCCTTAAAGA
>DXBS01000025.1 GCA_019116405.1 Candidatus Gallimonas intestinigallinarum
GAATGACTTCCACTATATCAAGATCGACTATAACGACACCTACGGCATGGGTTGCGACGGGGCGGAGAGCCTCGGCGAGGGCGGGCGGCAGGTCGCCGAAGAGAGCCTTCTGTGGCTGACAAAGCTCAAAGAGGCGATCCCCGACCTGGTCATCGAGAACTGCGCCTCAGGCGGCGGCCGCATCGAGCCGCAGCGCATGGGCATTGTCTCCATGTGCTCGTTTTCGGATGCGCACGAGTGCACGGAAATCCCGCTTGTTGCGGCAAATGTCTCCCGCGTCATTCCCGCGCGCCAGTCGCAGATTTGGGCGGTGCTGCGCGAGAAGGACTCTCCCTCGCGCACTATCTATTCGCTGTGCGCCGCAATGATAGGCAGGATCTGCCTCTCGGGGGACGTTCTCCACATGCCCGAGGACAAGGTGCGCCTCGTGCAGGACGGGCTTGCCTTCTATCAGAAGGTAAAGCACATCGTCCGCGACGGCGATATTCGCCTGATCGACTGCAACGTGGAGTACTACCGCGAACCCGTCGGCAGACAGATCTATGTCAAGGACCTCGGGAGCGAGCGCCTCGTCATCGTCCACCGCCTGATTGCGGACGCGAAGATCGAGGTCGAGCTGGAGGGCTACCGGCTTGTCGACTGCTACACCGACCTCAAGTACGAGGTCAAAGACGGGACGCTTCTCATCGACGACGTGACGGACTACAAGGCGGGCGCGTTCCTGCTGAAAAAGTAAATGAAAAAAGCGGGCAGGGATTGACTTTTCTGCCCGTTTTCTTTATAATAGAGAAGGGCGGCTGACTTGCGGTTTTGGCAGCGACGACCGCCCGAAACGGGGGAAAGTTTTTTATCTTATCCAAACGGAGGAACGAATGCAGTACGACGAATTGAAGACCATGCTGGAAGCGCACGGGCAGATGCATGTGCTCAGGTGGTGGGATGAACTGGACGCGGCGGGCAGAGAGAAGCTTGCCGGGCAGATCGAAAGTATAGATTGGGAGACCGTCTCCCTTTCGCATATCGGAGAGAACGGCGGGCGCGGCAAGATCGGGCCCATTGAAGGGCTCTCTCTGGAGGAGATTGAGGCACGCCGTGCGGAATATTCCGCCGTCGGGCGGGAGGCGATCGTAAAGGGCAAAGTCGCCGCCGTCCTGCTTGCGGGCGGACAGGGGACCCGCCTCGGGCTGGACGGACCCAAGGGCGCCTGCGATATCGGCATCACCAAGCCTCTCTATATCTTCGAGCAGCTCATCCGCAACCTGCAGGACGTGACGAACGCCTGCGGCGCGTATGTCCCGCTGCTCATCATGACGAGTGATCTCAACGACGGGGCGACCCGCGCCTTTTTTGAGGAGCATAATTACTTCGGCTATCCCGCGAAGGAGGTGTTCTTCTTCCGTCAGGAGATGGCGCCCGCCGTGGACGAGCAGGGCAAACTGCTCATGTCCGCCAAGGACAGCCTTGCACTCTCGCCCAACGGCAACGGCGGCTGGTACACCTCTCTGGAGCGCGCGGGACTGGTGGAGAAGATGGCGGCGCGCGGCGTGGAGTGGTTCAACGTGTTTGCGGTGGACAACGTCCTGCAGCGCATTGCGGACCCCGTCTTTGTCGGCGCGACCATCGCAAGCGGCAAGGCGTCGGGCGCGAAGTTCGTCCGCAAGGGGTATCCTGAGGAGCGCGTCGGCGTGCTCTGTCTGGAGGACGGGCTTCCCACCGTCATCGAATACTACGAACTCAGCGACGAGATGGCAAATCTGCGCGACGGGGCGGGACGCCTCGTCTACGCCTTTGGCGTGACGCTCAACTACCTGTTCCGTCTCGACGTGCTGCAGGAAATCGTCTCGCAGCGGCTGCCCGTGCACGCGGCGCACAAGAAGGTGCCCTGTCTCGACGAAAGCGGTGCGCTCGTTACGCCTGAGTACGAGAACGGCTATAAGTTCGAGACGCTCATTCTGGATATGGTGCGCGAGGCAGGATCCTGCCTGCCCTTCGAAGTCGTCCGCGAACACGAATTTGCGCCCATCAAGAATAAGGTGGGGAAGGACAGCGTGGAGAGCGCGCGCGAACTCTTGAAACGGAACGGAGTACAATTGTAATGGAAGAAGAAGCAAGCAAGGAAGTCACCGAGTTTCTCACCCAGCTCGTCCGCCTCAACGGGACGATGCAGCAGCTCTTTGCGACGGGCAACGTCGCGCTGTTCACGGAGATGAACGCCGCAATCAAACAGATGCACGCCGTTCAGCACGGCAGTAAAGATAAGGTGCTCGAAGCGCTCGATCCCGAGTGCGCCGTCATCTACGAAAACTTTGATATGATCATCAAGATCCTGCGCACGACGGAGGACGGCGTCATCGATGCGGGCGCGCAGAAGGCAATCAATAAGTTTCTGCACAACATTGATGAAGCGGTCGTCAACATTGCGGGCGCGGTGGGTCTGGTCTGAAAATCAATTGAGGGAGAAAAGCTGTGAAGCATACAAAAATTTTTGCCGACGCAAACCTTGTCATCGGGAGCATCGATCGTCATATTTACGGCTCGTTTATCGAGCATCTGGGCAGGGCAGTGTACGAAGGTATCTACGAGCCCGGGCATCCCACGGCGGATGAGAACGGATTCCGCGGCGACGTGCTCGCGCTGATCAAAGAGCTCAATGTGCCAATTGTCCGCTATCCCGGCGGGAACTTTTTGTCCGGTTACGACTGGCGGGACGGCATCGGCCCCAGGGAAAAGCGCCCCGTGCGCCTCGACCTTGCCTGGTTCTCAACGGAGACCAACGAGTTTGGCACGGACGAATTTATGAAGTGGTGCGCTGTTGCGGGCATTGAGCCGATGATGGCGGTGAACATGGGGACGGGCAGCATTCTGGACGCTGCGCACCTCGTGGAGTACTGCAATCACCCGGGCGGGACGACGATCTCCGACATGCGCCGCGCAAACGGCGCGGAGCAGCCCTACGGCGTGCGCTATTGGTGCATCGGCAACGAGATGGACGGCTCCTGGCAGACGGGGCATCTCAGCGCCGACGAGTACGGCAGAAAGGCGCTGGAGGCGGCAAAACTCATGCGCTGGACCAACGGCGAGATGGACGGCAAGGCGGGTCCGAATGGAAGACTCAGGCTCATTGTCTCCGGCTCGTCCAATCACGATATGCCTACCTTCCCCGAGTGGGACAGAAAGGTCTTGGAGCACACCTACGGGCAGATCGATCTGCTGTCCATGCACCGCTACTATATGTACAGCAAATCGAGCGCGCGTCCCCTGGAGGACTTTTTGGGCAGCGCAGACGATATGGATGAATTTATCGGCACGCTGCGCGCGACCATCGAATATGTGCGCGCGAAAGAGCGCTCCACAAAGCGCGTCGGCATCTCCTTTGACGAGTGGAATATCTGGACGGTCACCGCACCCCGCAACGAGCCGCTCTGGAAGCGCGCGCCTCACCTCTTGGAGGACGTCTACACCTTCCAGGACTGCCTCGTCTTTGCGGGCATGATGAACACGTTGCTCAACAACTGCGACGTCGTAAAGGCGGCGTGCCTTGCCCAGCTCGTCAACGTCATTGCGCCCATCATGACGGAGAAGGGGGGAAGGACATTCCGTCAGACCACCTTCTATCCCTTCCGCGCCATTGCCAACAACGCGAGCGGGGAGACGGTGCGCGCCATCTCCGATACGGACATCTTTGCGACCAAGTACGGCAGCGCGCGCTGCATCAACGAGGCGATCACGCACAACAAGGAGAAGAGGGAAGTCTGCATCTCCGTATGCAATTACGCGCAGGAGGACCGCGAGGTATCGTTTGAACTGCGCTCCTTCGGCTCGCTGCGTGCGACGGAGTATCTCGAGATGACCTCTTCCGACCTCTTCGCCGTCAATGGCTTTGACGCGCCCGAGAATGTCGTGACGCACGAGAGGGAACTTCCCTCCGTGAAGGATGACCGCCTGACGCTGCGCCTGCCTGC
>DXBS01000026.1 GCA_019116405.1 Candidatus Gallimonas intestinigallinarum
GGCAAGATGTGCGTCTCAGACGCGGCGAAGTCCGCAGCGCGTGCCCGGTGGCACGGGCAAGGGCTTCAACAAAGTATGAGCGTACAGTTTCCGCTTTTGATCGGGTTCGCATTACTCCCTTACACTATAGCGGTTGGACTCCGTCTTGGAGACGCCGTCGCCGCTGATGTATTCATTCGCCCAGGTGCTGTTGGTGCCAAAACCCTTGCCCGCCACAGGCGCGCCTGCGATATTATCGGGATGATCGTCGACCAGTCCCCAGGTATAGCCCGTGACGGCGTCCTCGCCGTACACCTGCTCCGTGACCGAGTTGTACAGTCCGAAGAAGTCGCCCTCGCTGACCGTCGCGGTGTTGTAGTCGCCGCAGTCCACAAAGTAGGCGGTGTAGTTGACAAACCGATCGAGGTAGATGAACGAGCAGACCTTTGCCGACTCCGCGCCGTCCACGCCGCGGAAGGTGATGGGAATGACATCGTACGTCGTACCGTTTGCGCTGACCGTCTGCGCGTTTTGGGTGATTTCGGCGGGCAGGTCGATGGTCACGGCATAGGTCGTGTTGCTGCCCGCATAGCTGAGCGAAGCGTTGGAATAGAGCACGGTGTCGCCCGAGACGATCTCGATGCTCTTGCCGGCGTCCTCCCCTGCAAGGTAAACGGTGAGGCGGTTGGCGGCGTCCTTATCCACCGCCATGCGGTAGGTGAACGAGCCGCCCGCTTCGGCATAGCGGTAGGTGCCGATGCCGCCCGCGACGTTGGTCGCCCCCTGCGAGCCGTCCGTCTGCATGTCGTGCAGTTCGTCCGTCTCATACTGACCGTATCCGGGCTGGACGGTGTCCACGCGCTCCCAGCTGTAGGCGGGATGCTCCTCTACCACTTCCTCGTCCGTGTCGACAAAGTTCATGTAGATGGCATAGCGCTGCGTGTACTGGCGGAAATGGTAGGAATAGGTGAGCGGCTCCTCCGACTCCGTGCCCGTCAGCGTGAACTTGCCGTCCTCGCCCCTGACCATGTAGGCATCGACATTTTCCATGATTTCGGCGACGGTGACCGAGGAGACCTGCACGGGGCTGACGCTCACGGCGGCTGCGGGAATGGTGACATTGACGCCCGTCGTCGTTGTCGTCATGTTCTCTGTACCCAGCTCCGCAGAGAGCACGAAGGGGCCGTATTTGAAGGCATAGACATTCTCGCCGTCGGGCAAATTATATGCCATGACCGTCTTTTGCAGGGAGACGGTGACCTCGTCCCCCGCGCTGACGTCCACGGAGAGGAAGCCGTCCTGCGGCTCGCCCTCGATCGCCGTGCCGTTGACGAAGACCGTAAAGCTCTGCGTCCATTCGGGGCAGCGCAGGCGCAAGGTCGTCGCGCCGCTGTCGATATGAATGGTGACCTCGTCCGAATTTTCAAGGTCGGCGGTCTGCGTCAGGGAGACGGCGTCCGTCGTATACGTCGAATCGAGGTAGAGCGCGACATAGGTCGCATTGCCTGCATCGTAATAGATGCTGTCGTTCAGCTTGGTGAAGCTCTCCATACCGCTGCCCGTGCAGCACCAGAAGTGATTTTCCGCCGAGGAGTACACCTTGAAGTAGCCCGACGCCATGGGCTGGAAGTAGGTCGTCATGCCCGTTTCGGGGTTCTGCGACGACCAGATCGCATTATAGTACGTCCCCTCGTAGAAATCGAGGTATTTGACGTCCTTGGTGACGGCAAAGAGCATGCGCGAGAGCTTGAGCATGTTGTATGTATTGCACGTCTCGCAGTTGGCGTTGGTGCGCTCCGCGTTGAGGACGTCGTCCCGCCCGAAGTGCTCCCACTCGGAATTGCCGCCCGTCACATAGGTATGATGCTCCACGACGCACTCCCAGAACAGCTCCGCTGCATACAGATAGTCTATCGCAACATTTTCCAATTCCGCGACGGGCGCCTCCGTCAGCGAGATAAACCCGTTGAGCAGACCGATGACCTTGGGAATGGTCGTGTTGGCGTGCTTGCCGTCCAGATAGTTGGCTTGCTCGCTCAGAATGCTGTTGACCAGGCTCTGTTCGTCAAACTTGTGCGCCGCAACGGCATAGCGCGTGTCCCCCGTCACCCGATAGAGGTTGTAGAGGCAATCGTTCATACCGCCGTATTCGATGCCGAGCACGATGCGCTGCGTGGTATCCGACCACTGACTGACGCGCTCATACACCCAGTCGCCCAGCTTGGTGACGACGGTGAGCGCCTCTTCGTTGCCAGCGAGCGTGTACGCGTCGAGCAGTCCCGCGATGATCTTGTGCATCGTGTACCACGGCACCCACGCCTCGGTATTGATATTCGTTCTGCCCTGCTCCACGTTATCGAACTGGATCTCGACATTGGTATTGCTGGCGACGCGCGCGCCCCACAAGAAGCCCTCTTTCGCGCCGCGCGCGCTGTCGTAATTATCCTGACACTCCGCGAGCGAATAGATGATATAGTCCAGCTTGCCTGCAAGCTGCGCCCTATCCTCCTCCGACGTGCCTGCATTGGCGATCGCCTGCGAGAGCGCCGTCAAGTAGTGCCCCATCGTGTGCCCGCCGATCAGTGCGTTCTCCCAGCCGCCGCTATAGCAGGTTGAACCGATGCTCCCGATCGAGGAATTGAGATAGAAGTTGGCGAGCAGCCTGTCCGCATCGAGCAGCAGAAGGTAGTCGATCTCCTTTTCCAGCCCGTTGACGGCATAATCGTCGGTGATCACCGTCTCCGAAAGGTCGGTGAAGGAGATGTCCTCCGCATCCGTCTGATCGCTCACCGTGGGCGGCTCGTCCGTCGTATCCGACGGATCATCCCCCGGCGTCTGTTCCGCCGGCGCACATGCGGCAAGCCCGCCCAATGCAAACGTACCGCAAAGTAAGGCTGAGAGCACGAGCGCCGCCGCCCGTCTTCTGCGCATTTTGACCATTTCCTCATTTCCCCCTTGTTTTTTCTTCACAGGATTGCAATTTCCCGTGGCATATGATACAATATATTATAAATTATCCCAATATATCCGACAAGTCCATTAGGAAACATTATGGTAGCAAAAAGTAATTTACATTTTGATCTGAGCGCCCCTGTCCAGCTCTTGTGGTTCGGCGAATTTATCTCTCCCGAGAAAAACTGGAAACACCTCACGCGGCGGCTGTTCGAATATGAGCTGTTCGTCGTGACGGAGGGCGTCCTGTACATTGCCGACGAGGAATTTGAGCACGAAGTCCGCGCAGGGGAATACCTCATCATGCCGCCGACCGTGAATCAGCACGGCTCGCGCGTCTGCCGCTGCCGCTTTTACTGGCTGCACTTCCGCTGTCCCGCGCTGCCCGCCTCCGTCTCCATGCCTGAGCAGGGCAGTTTTTCCGATGCGGACACCGTGCGCACCATTGCCAAGAAGCTCATGCAGGCGGAAGCGGCCGAACCGCGCGGCGTGCACTCGCGCTATCTTGCGAGCGAACTTTTGCTCGAACTTCGGGAACAGGCGCTTGCGGGCGCGCACGAGGCAGGCGGCGCCAACTCCTCCGCCGAACGGCTGTGCGAGCGCATCAGGGAGTTTGTCTTCTTCCACCGCTTTTCCGACGTCAAGGTGCGCGAGATCGCGCGGGAACTCGGGTATCACGCAAAGTACCTCTCCGCCCTCTTTCACCGCACCGAGGGCGTGACGCTCAAATCGTATATCAACGCCCAGCGCTGCGCGGAGGCAAAGCGGCTTTTATTGGAGAGCGGGCTCACCGTGACCGAGGTCGCCTATTACCTCA
Source organism: Candidatus Gallimonas intestinigallinarum (assembly GCA_019116405.1). Next base: position 3,749 of record DXBS01000026.1, read on the forward strand.
ACTTCCCCGATCCGCACAGCTTTGCCCGCTTTTTTAAGACGATGACGGGAATAACGGCGACGCAGTTCCGCGAAGAACAGTCGGTCTCTCCCCCGAAGCCGGCGCCCGAAATATAAATGGAGCGCGAAAATTCTGCATACAAAAAAATGAGCTCGGCGATACCGGGCTCGGTTATGCTTTTTTCTGTTGTATCGTCATAATTTTGCGGCGCGCTGCAATCATGCAGCGCGCCGTATATAAAAGATTTTACCTGACAATCTTGCGCCAACCGTAGGGATCGGGCGTCGTGCCGTACTGGATGCCCGTGATGGTATCGTAGAGCATCTTGGTGATCTCCCCCATCTTGCCGCCGTTGATGACGTAGTCCTTGTCCTTATAGCGAATGAGCCCGACGGGCGAGATGACCGCCGCCGTACCCGTGCCGAATGCCTCGTCCAGCGTGCCGTTTTCGGACGCCTCCAGCACCTCGTCAATGGAGATGCGGCGCTCGGTGACGGGGATGCCCTTGTCCTTTAAGACCTGGATGCAGCTCTTTCTGGTGATGCCGGGCAGAATGGAGCCGACGAGCGCGGGCGTGATGACCTCGCCGCCGATCACGAAGAACATGTTCATGCTGCCCACTTCTTCGACGTACTTCTTCTCCTTGGCGTCCAGCCAGAGGACCTGATCGAAGCCCTTCTCCTCCGCCTCTTCGCCTGCCTTCATGGACGCGGCGTAGTTGCCAAGGCACTTGCCTCGCCCGTGCCGCCCAGCGTCGCGCGGGTGTAGTAATCCTCCACGACGAGCTTTGTAGGCTCCAGCCCGTGCGCATAGTAACTGCCGACAGGCGAGAGGATGATGAAGAACAGATATTCCGTGGACGCGTGCACGCCGAGCATGACGCGCGTCGCGACGATGGTCGGGCGAATGTAGAGCGCCGTGCCGGGCAGGGTCGGGATCCAGTCCTTCTCCAGTTTCAGAAGTTCCTCCAGTCCCTCTTCGACGACATCCTCGGGAAAGTTGGGGATGCACATTCTCGTTGCGGAACGGTTCATGCGCGCCCAGTTCTCCTCGGGACGGAATACGGCGATGGAGCCGTCGGGCTGCTTGAATGCCTTCATGCCCTCGAAGATGCCCTGCGCATAGTGGAAAATGCTCGTCGCAAGGTCGAACGGTTTGGGTTCGTTGGGTTCAATTTTTGCATCGTGCCAGCCCTTCTCGGCGGTGTACTTCATTGTGAACATATAGTCGGTGAAGTAGTGACCGAAGCCGAGCGAGTTATCAAACACGGGTTTTTCCTTGAGCTGCTTTCTTTTGATGATCTCCATACGAATACCTCGAAGGCTTGATTTCCTTTTATTATACTCCGCTTTTTTCTATTTATCAAGCGGAAAAGGCGAAAAATATGATTTCCCGCGCAAAATCTCCGCGCGGCCGAGGAGCATATCGCTGCAGCGCGCGCAGAAGTCGTCAACGCTCTCCTCGCGGACGGCGACTGTGAAGGACGCCTTCTCCGCAAACTCCCTGGAAAGCACGTTTTCGCCCTCTAAAAAGCGGGTGAGCGCGTTGACTTCGGGGTAGTTGACGGCGATCGTCACCTCGACACAGACGGCGTATTCGCAGATCTCCGCCCGCTCCAGCGCCTCTGCGGCGCTTGAAGAATACGCGCGCGTCAGTCCGCCCGCCCCCAGCTTGATGCCGCCGAAGTAGCGCACGACCGCAACGCCCGTCTCAAACAGTTTGCGCGCGCGGATGACCCCGAGGATGGGCATGCCCGCCGTCCCCTGCGGCTCGCCGTCGTCCGAAAAGCGCATGAGATTGCCGATGCGGTCGGCGACGAACGCATAGCACACATGGGTCGCAAGCGGGTGCTGTGCGCGGACTTCCGCCAAAAAGGCGCGTGCCGCCGCCTCATCCTCCGTGTGCGCGACGTAGGTGAGAAAGCGCGACTTTTCGATGACCTTCTCGTACGAAGAGGGTTTTGCGACGCTCAGGTAGCTCACTGCACGCTGACCTTTAAGCGCACCTTCTTGCCCTTGAACAGTGTGAAGGGCGACGGGGGCAGCGGCGCGTTGACGTCCGTGACCTTCTCGCCGTTGATCGTGACGCCTCCCTGTTCGACGAGACGGCGCGCCTCGCCGTTGGACTTGCACACGCCCGTCGCGACGAGCGCCTGCAGTACCGTCTGCGTATCGGCAGGAATGACCTTTTCGGGCATCTCGCCCTCGCCGCCGAAGGCGGCCTTCGCCTGTGCGCGGACGGCGTCCGCGTTCTCCTGCCCGTGCACCATCTTGGTCAGCTCGTAGGCGAGCACTTCCTTGGCAGCGTTCATGCGCTCGTCCTGATAGCGCGTCAGTTCCGCGATCTCGTCAAGGGGCAGGAAGGTGAGGAGCTTCAGGCACTTCTCGACGTCCGCGTCGGCGGTGTTGCGCCAGTACTGGTAGAACTCATAGGGCGGGGTCTTGTTCTCATCCAGCCAGACGGCGCCCTTCTGCGTCTTGCCCATCTTCTTGCCCTCGCTCGTGGTGAGCAGGGTGAACGTCATGGCAAACGCCGCCTTGCGCTCTTTGCGGCGGATGAGGTCCGCACCCGCAAGGATGTTGCTCCACTGGTCGTCGCCGCCCATCTGCAACAGGCACCCGTATTTGCGGTTGAGCACCAAGAAATCGTACGCCTGCATGAGCATATAGTTAAATTCAAGGAAGGTAAGCCCCTTCTCCATGCGCGAACGGTAGCACTCCGCCGTGAGCATTTTGTTGACGGAAAAGTACACGCCGACGTCGCGCAGGAAGTCCACGTAATTGAGGTTTAAAAGCCAATCCGCGTTATTGACGACGATCGCGCCGTTCTCGCCCTCGAAGCGGATGAAGCGCGACATCTGCTTCTTGAAGCATTCGACGTGATATTTGACGGTCTCGCGCGTCATCATGGAGCGCATATCGGTGCGACCGGAGGGGTCGCCGATCATGCCCGTGCCGCCGCCGATGAGGATGATGGGCTTGTGGCCGGCATCCTGCATGTGGCGCATGGCGATGAGCTGCATGAAGTGGCCGACGTGCAGGCTGTCCGCCGTGGGATCGAAGCCGATATAGAAGGGGACGCTCTCGCTGCCGAGCTTTTCGTAGAGCTCGTCCTCGTACACCGTCTGCTTGATAAAGCCGCGCGCACGCAGCGTGTCCATTACATTTTGTGACATTGTTCTTTACTCCTTTTTTTCAATAAAAAACGGTCTGCGCCCCGCATTTGAGCGCAAACCGTGCATGACCAGCCTGTTGTCACCTGCGATTTACGCGCAAACGCACCCCGACGATTCGCCGCGGTAAAGATACTTGCCGTAAATTGCGAGGGACATTTCGTGCTTCATGTCACTCATTATACACGCGAAAAAACCGTTTGTCAACGAAACGCGCGCCCCTTTGTGAAATTTTTACACTTCCCGTCCCCGACCGCCCGCCCGCGGCGCCGCGCGGCAGTCCACCCCCTTGATCTCTTCCGGCTGCGGGAGGGAGCCGCAAGGCGCTCCCCACCCTTGACAAAATTGCAAAACCATGCTATCCTTTTGAAAAACGGCGGTCCACGGCCGCCCGAAGGAGAAACGACGCATGAAGGCACAGACGCTCATCGGCATCCTCTTTACCCTGCTCTCCTGCCGCAGGATCAGCGCGGGCGAGCTGGCCGCCAAGTACGGCTGCTCGGAGCGCACCATCTTCCGCTATGTGGACGAGCTCACCTGCGCAGGCATCCCCATCGACGTCTCGCGCGGGTCGGGCGGCGGCATCTACATCTCCGATGCCTACAAGCTCCCCCGCGGCCTGCTCACGCGCGAGGAGGCGGCGCGCACGCGGGAGGCGATGCTTGCCATGAACGAACAGCTCCGCGACCCCGCCCTCACGGCGGCCATCCGGAAGTTCGAGGCGCAGTACCGCACCGAGCGCGTGGGCCCCTCCTCCTTCGGCAACATCCTGGTGGACAGCGGTTCCTGGGGGGACGAACACCGCTTTTCGGACAAGCTCGCCCTCATCGACCGCGCCATTGCCGAGGCGGAGGAGCTTGCCATCGACTACGTTGACCGCGAAGGCGACCGCTCGCACCGCCGCATCCGCCCGCACCTTCTGGTGCTCAAACAGAACGTGTGGTACGTCTATGCCTGGTGCCTGATGCGCAAAGAGTTCCGCCTCTTCAAGCTTGGGCGCATCCGCACCATCCGAAGAACGGGCGAGACCTTCCGCCGCACGCCCGTCTCGCGCGAGGACATCCCGCTCAGCTTCTGGCCGGCAGAGGGAAAGACGGTCTTTGCGCGCTTTGCGATCGCCCCCGAGGCGCTCCCCTATGTGCAGGATTGGCTGGGCGTGGAGAGCATCGTGACGGCGGACGGCGTACACACCGCCGAGGCCGCCCTGCCCGA
>DXBS01000027.1 GCA_019116405.1 Candidatus Gallimonas intestinigallinarum
GGCAAGATGTGCGTCTCAGACGCGGCGAAGTCCGCAGCGCGTGCCCGGTGGCACGGGCAAGGGCTTCAACAAAGTATGAGCGTACAGTTTCCGCTTTTGATCGGGTTCGCATTACTCCCTTACACTATAGCAATGCTATAAGGAGCAGTTATGAAAAAGACAATTTGTTTGCTTTGCATCGCTGCTGCCCTTGCCGTTGCGGGGGGCGCGGTTTCCGTCCGCATCGATCCTGTTTCGGCGGGACAGGGCAGCGGGACCAATCAAAGGGTGCAATCGAGCGAAGAGTTGGCAGCGGTAGTGCGTTCCATGCCCTCTGCGTCCGATTACTACAATCCGTCGGGACTGATGGGACTGTCGTCCGTTGCGGCGACGGAAGGGGAGGGAGATGGGTACGACCTCTCCAACATGACCGTTGAGATCGACGACTCCTACTATCTCAGCAACGATTCGGGCAGTACGACGCTCAGGCGCAATCTGATCGCTTATTACACGCAGGACTGCGCGTACTATGAGGGCGATATTTACCTGAATTCGATGACGGAAAATTATGACACGGTCTATGATTCCACACGCGATGAGGTGCTCAACGTCTCCCAACAGACGACGATGCGCGAAGTGTATTCGCTCTACCTCTCCGAAGGGCTTGTCCTCATCAGGTTCGATAAGGTGGAGATGAATACTACCTATCGCTATACGACGGAAGCGGGGCTTCCCGTCGATTACACGCCCGAGGAGACGAGCGATCCGACGGAAGAAATCAGCGATGCCATTATGGACGAATACCGCAATCATTACGGCGTCTGGATCAGGCTGAACATGACACAGGAGGATTTCCCGTTCGATATGTCCGCCGATATGGATGATCTTTCGGAGGATGAGATGATCGACATGCTGGTATTTTCGGCGATGTACGGCGTAAGTGTCTCGCTCGTGACGGGGTTGGTCCAGGTGGACGAAATGAACGACATGTTCTACACGGATATCGAGCGCCTTTTAAGTCTCGGCGATGAGTGCTATGATACAGTCGGCGGGCTGAAACTGCTCAACGATACGGGCAGGGATTCGGTCTCCCTGAGCAACATGACGAACGGCCTCAGATTTGCCTTTGACCTCTCGGACGAAGAGGCCCCCGCGATCATCTGCCGCGACGACAGCAGTTTCCTGATCGACGGCGACGGGGGAACGGATGAAGTGATCGGAGGGATCATAGAGGCGCTCGGCTATAACTACAGCTACGAACAGACGATCCGCTTCCGCTATATCGGGAATACCGTGATCAACGCGCCCGCAGAGGGCGAATATCCCACGCTGTACGACGTATTCGGCGACAAGATCAAAGAGATCGTCTACGATATGTGGCAGGAAACGCAGGGCGAGTGAGGTGAGCAGATATGGAAGAGATGTCAATGGAAGAAGAAGTGATGCAGGACGCTGCGCAGGCGCAGACGGCGCCTGCGGAGGAACCTACGGAAATGTCTGCATCTGAGACGCAGTCCTCTGTGCCCGCCGCAAACGGTACAAACAAGCTGTTCAATATTTTAGGGTTGGTGCTCGCCATCGGCTTTGTCATCCTCGATGTGCTCCTGCTCGCGCTGTTCACGCTCGGCGCAGCCAGCGCGTTTGACGTAGAGCTGAGCGTGGACGGGCTGACGGGGTATGTGCAGATGCTGCTGGCGGGGCTGTCCTCCACCAACGATGTCCTGGAAATCGTCATCATTGCACTGTTCGCCGTCGTCTGGGCTGCCGACGTCATCTATATCCTCGTACAGAGCATCCTGTCCCTGATCGGCGTGTTCTCGCTGTGCAACCTCGATCGGCCGTATGAGGACGAGCGTCTCAAGCTCAGCAAGGCGAGCCGCAAGGTGCTCTCCTGCTACAGCCTGGCATCCATGCTCATCCTGCTCGCGGGCTGCACCGCCATCCGCGGTATCGGCGGCAATGGCGTCGCGGTTCTTACGATCGCGGCGGTGATCTATGTCGTCTCGTTCGTGTTCTTTACCCTCTTCAAGGCGTATGACAGGGAGAGCAGGAAGTTTGATTGGAAAGTGCTCCTCATCGACCTTGCCAAGAACGTCGTGATGGTGACGATCGGCGTCCTTCTGATGGTCATCTGCCTGACGCCCTTTCTGCAGGAACTCAACATCTCCTTCCGGCAGTGTGTAATGGAGTGGGCGGGGCTTCCCAATAAGGTGGTGCTGCTCTATGAGACTATCTATCAGCCGCTTGTCGCGTTCCTGTTCGCCCTTGCGGTGCTCGTCCTGGTCGGGCTTATTTACCGCCACTATATTCTCAACAACAGCAGAAAGGATATCAATCAGTTCCTTCGGAACAGGTTTATCGGGCTCATTGTGATGGTCGTCCTGTTCTTTGCGATCGACTGCATCGTGGGAATGACGGGAGCAGGCATGGAGATCGGCGATCTCTGGACGGTGTTCCTGCAAAACTATCTCGGCATCCTGCTGCTGTCCGTCGGAGGGCTTCTCTGTGCTCTGGCGTTCTGCCCCAAGTACGGCGGCGAAGTGGTCAGGAACTGACCAAATACGGCATAAAATTGCATAACATAAGCGCGCGGCGGCAACGAAAGTTGCCGCCGCGCGCTGTCTGTTTCAGAGGTTCAATGCGTTTTGCTCTCGTCGGGAAGTGCGGGGTCAGATTTTTCTTTTTTGCTGCGGCGGGGAAGGGGGACAAAGGAGAATGCCTTCATGCTTGACTGCCTCTTCCAGAACACAATCGCCAGCGGGACTAAGGTGATCAGGCTGCCCAAAAGATGCAGGATCATGTCCTCCATTGTGTCCAGGATGGCGGTGCCGCGGCGGCTGCTCACGAGGTATGTTCCGTCGGGATAGCTCTCCAGGATGCCGTCCGCCCAGCCCTGTGTGCTGGAGGCGGGATTGATGGTGTCGACGGTGAACTCAAACACTTCCCACAAAAAGCCGACCGAGAGTGAGAAGAAAAAGGAAAAGGCGACGACCGCTACGACCTTTAACTTTCCCTCGGGCTGGTTGTAGGTGACCAGCGAGCCGAGCCCCAGCCCCACGGCGGCAAAGAGCACGCCGGAGAGAGAGTGCAGCACCATGTCCCATGCGGGGAAGAAGTCGTACATGCGCCAGACGTTGGAGACGGTGTTCCCGAAGAACCCGAACAGCATGCAGCAGATGACGAGGGGCATGCCCGCGCGGAAACGCAGCACCCACTCTGCAAGAAGGATGCCCGAAATCGAGGCAAAGCTGACAAAAAAGTGCAGCAGGCTGTAGGAAAAATTGCCCTGGCTGAGTGTGCCCGTGTTCAGGCGCACGATACACCAGATAAGTCCCGCGGCGTCCAGCGCGATGAGTACCGCCCAGACGGCAACGAGGATGATTTTGCGGTTGCGTTCGTTGATTTGCATGAAGTCATCTCCCAAGTTTGATTAGTTCTACTCTATCACGACTTGCCCCGTTTGTCAACGACATACAGGGGAAAAACGCACATTTACAATGCTTTTACAACTGAGAATATGCGCGGAAATGCGGGAAAAACGCACAAAGCGGTTTACTTTTTTCCGAAAAGAGTGTACAATAGTACTGTATAACCATGGAAAGGAGGCGGGCATGGCATTCTGGGACAAATTGCGCGAAGTGTTTGCGCGCAAAAAGCCGCCCGTCGTCCTCGGACTTGCGCTCGGCTCCGGCGGGGCGAAGGGCATGGCGCATCTCGGCGCGCTCAAGGCGTTCGCGGAGGAGAGGCTGTCCTTTTCCGTCGTCACGGGTACGAGCATCGGTTCCATCGTCGGCGCGCTGCTCGCCAAGGGGTACTCCTGGGCGGACATGGTCAGCGTTGTGGACAGCGTGGATCGGGGCGCATTCGCCAAAAATCTGCGCCCGTTTTCCGACCTTGCGCCCATCGAGGCGTTTCTGGAACAGTACCTCGAGGGGGACATCTCCTCGCTCGCGCTGCCCTTTGCCTGCTGCGCGACGGACGGCGCGACCAACGAGAGCGTTGTGTTAAGGGAAGGGAAAATCGCCCGCGCGCTGACGGCATCCTCCGCCATCCCGCCCTTTTTCCGTGGCGTGGACTGGGAGGAGAAAAAGCTCTACGACGGCGCCTTTTCCAACGCCATTCCCGCGGACGTATGCCGGGAAATGGGCGCGGAGGTGGTCGTCGGCATCGACCTCTCGGCTTATACGCGGCAGGAATCGGAGAAGGGGCGCGTCGAACGCTGGGTCGGCTCCTTTGTCGGGGCGATCACGCCCGTCAGGACGCTGGAGGACGCCAAGACGCGCGGTTATCGCGCCGCCGACGTCATGCTGCGTCCCAATCTCTACGACTTCCGCGCCACGAGCATCGACCGTGCCGCCGCCGACGCCATGTTTGAGATCGGCTACCGGGAGGCAAAGGCGCGCATGGAGGAGATCCGCGCGGCGATTGCCGACGCACAAAAGAAGGCGCGGCGGTCAAAGCGATGAGCGCGCGGAGCGAGGCGAGAAAGCGGCGGCGCATCATGCGCCTGCTGCGCACAGCGCTCGTGTGCCTTGTGGCGCTCGCCGTCGGGCTGCTGTTCTGCATTGTTCCCTATCGCTCGTTTCTCCCGGCGGCGCAGATCGACGCACGCGAAGAAGGGGAGATGCGCGTGCACTTTCTCTCCGTCGGACAGGGGGACTGCACGATCGTGGAGTTCCCGGGCGGGGATGTGCTCGTCGTGGACGCGGGCGACGGTTCGTTTGAGGCAAATAACGCGATCGTCTCCTACATCAAGGGGCTGGACGTGCGCTCTTTGTCGCTGCTCGCGACGCATGCCGATATCGACCACTACGGCGGCTTTTCCTAACTTCTGCGCGTCTTTCAGGCGGACAGGTTCTATCTTCCCGTACTCTCCTCGCCGACGTCCGCCTATCAGCGCCTGCTCACGGCGATCGAAGGGGAGGGCTGCGGGACGCAGACGCTCACCCGCTATGACGTCATCGGGGACGCCTCGGGCGCATACGCGGTGTGCATTTCGCCGCACGCCGTGGACGAGACGGACGCCAATGCCGCCTCGACCATGCTCTATGTGAGCTATCAGGGCATCAATCTTTTGCTTGCCGCCGATGCGGACGCAGCGCGCGAGGAGCATATCCTATCCGAACTGACGCTTGCAGAGGATCTCCTGGACAGCGGCGCATACCGCGTGCGCCTTGACGAGACGCACTTTCTCAAGGTGTCGCACCACGGCTCGGCGGGCGCATCGTCCGCGCAGTGGCTTTCCTTTCTCTCGCCCGTGGCGGCGATCGTCTCCTGCGGCGCGGGGAACGGCTATCATCATCCCGCGGGCGAGACGATGGCGCGGCTCGCGGCGCTTGGCACACAAATTTACCGCACGGACGAACTGGGCAACATCATGCTCGCCATCCGCGACGGAAGATATACCTTGACTTACGCATGACGGAGGACAACATGAACATTACGACTGCCGGAGAATCGCACGGAAAGGGGCTGTTTTGCATCATCGAGGGGCTGCCCTCGGGCTTGACGATCGATCTTGCGGAGATCAACGAATACCTCGCCCTGCGCCAGACGGGGTACGGGCGGGGCGCGCGCCAGAAGATCGAGCGCGACGAGGCGGAGATCCTCTCGGGCGTGCGCGATTTAAAAACGCTCGGAAGTCCCGTGACGCTCGCCGTCTGGAATCGCGACTACGCCAACTGGAAGGACTACATGGCGCCGGAGGGGTGCGACGTGTCCCGCCGCACGCTCACCAAGGTGCGCCCGGGGCACGCTGACCTGACAGGGCTGAAAAAGTACGGCGGCACGGACGCAAGGAACATCCTGGAGCGCGCGTCGGCGCGCGAGACCGCCGTGCGCGTCGCAGCGGGCACCATCTGCCGCCAGCTGCTGCGCGAGCTCGGGGTCGAGGTCATCGGCTATGTCCGCTCGGCGGGCGGCGTGACGGACGAGAAAGAGTACTCCTTTGACGAACTCGCGGGCAGGCTGGATGAGCTTTACATGATGGACAAGGACATTCAGGCGCGGGCGATGGCGGTCATTGACGAGTGCAAGGACACGGGCGACACCTGCGGCGGCATCGCAGAGCTGCGCGTCAGGGGATTAAAGTGCGGCTTCGGCAGCTGCATGACCTCGGCGCAGAAGCTGGACGGCAGGCTTGCGGGCGCGCTCATGGCGGTGCAGGCGGTCAAGGGCGTGGAGTTCGGCATGGGCTTCGGCGCAGCGGTGCGCCGCGGCAGCGCCGTCCACGACGAAATTTACTACGATGAAGAACGGGGTTACTACCGAAAGACCAACCGCGCGGGCGGCGTCGAGGGCGGCATGAGCAACGGCGAGGAGCTGGTCATCCGCCTCGCCAAAAAGCCCATTCCCACGCTGATGCGCGGGCTGAACACCGTGGACTATGTCTCGCACGAGGCGGTCCGCGCGGCGACCGAGCGCAGCGACGTCTGCTCCATCAAGGCGTTTACGGTCATTGCGGAGAGCGTGCTGTGCACCGAGCTCTGCAAGGTCGTTTTAGAGCGGCTGGGCGGGGACAACCTCGCTGAGGTCAAAGAGCGCTACGAGAGGCTGCCCCGATGAAGACCGTCGTCATTCACACGGAAAAGAAGGAAATAAGCCGCGTCACCTGCCGCAAGAATGTCTTGCAGCGCGCGCTTCCGGAGGCGCTCTCCGCCTATCAAGAGGCGTTTGTCTTTACGGATGAGAGGGTCTGGGCGCTGTACGGAAAGAAGGTGCGTGCCGCGCTCGGGGACGTGCCCGTACACGCGATGCCCGCGGGCGAGGAGCACAAGACGCCCGAGACGCTTTTCGCGCTCCTCGCCGCCATGGCGGGGGCGGGACTGCACCGCAATGCCTGCCTCGTGTGTCTGGGCGGCGGCGTCGTGGGGGACATCGGCGGGCTCGCCGCCTCCCTCTATATGCGCGGCATCGCCTGTATCCAGGTTCCCACGACGCTACTCTCGCAGGTCGATTCCTCCGTCGGCGGAAAGACAGCTGTGGACTTCATGGGGGTGAAAAACCTCGTGGGCGCGTTTTTCCAGCCCAGGCAGGTCTTTGCCGACCCCGCCTTCTTTGCGACTCTCCCGCCTCGCGAGATCAGGTGCGGGCTGGGTGAGATCGTCAAGCACGGCGCGCTGGACGGTGACATCTACGATACCTTGCAGGCAAACCGCGATCGGCTCTTTGAACTTACCTTCCTCGCCGAGATCGTGCCTGCCAACATTGCGTTTAAGGCGCGCGTCGTGCGCGCGGACGCGACCGAGAAGGGCCTTCGGAAGTGCCTCAACCTCGGGCATACCACGGCGCACGCGTTCGAACTGCTGGACGGCAAGCTCTCGCACGGGGAGTATGTGCTCGTCGGTACCATGTTCGAAGCGGAGCTTGCCAAAAGACACGCGGGCGGGGACGCGGCGTACCTTGATGAGTTGCAGTCCCTCTGCCTTGCGGTGCTGGGCGGCATGCCCGCGCTTCCCGACGCAGAAGAGGCGGCGCGCTTTGCACTTCTGGATAAAAAGAACACGGGCAAGGGCAGCGTCGTCATGACCGTGCCCGTCGCCAAGGGAAACTATCAGCTGCTGGAGCTCTCCGGCGAGCAGTACTGCGCGGAACTTCAGGAGATCGGGAGGAAATTATGTTAAAACTTTGCGTCATCGGCAAGGACGTCTCGCAATCGCAGAGCCCTGCGATGCACACCTTTCTCTTACACAAAATGGGCGCCGACTGCTCGTATGAGGCGGTCAGCATCCCGCCCGCCGAGTTTTCCGCGCGCGCGGAGGCGCTGTTTGAAACATACGACGCCTTCAACGTCACCATCCCCTTCAAGGGGGATATCATGCCCTATCTCAAGTCGATCGAAGGGGACGCGAAATCCTTCGGCGCGGTCAATACCGTACTTTCCAAGGAGCGGCGCGGCTTCAATACGGACGGGCTGGGGTTCATGCTCATGCTCGAGAACGCGGGCGTGAATGTTTCGGGCAAGTCCGTTCTGGTGCTCGGCACGGGCGGCGCGGGCAGGAGCTGCTTAAAAAAGCTCATGGAACACGGCGCTCTTGTCTCTGCCTATGAGCGGGATACAGCGCGCCTCAAGGCCGTATACGAGGAGTTCGGCAGGTTTACGCCTCTTTCGGAAGTGGAGGCAAAGCCGTACGATATCATCTTCAACTGCACGGGCATCGGCATGCACAATACCGTGGGCATGACGCCCTCGGTGCGCACGGCGGCGGGGGAGGTCCCCGTCGGCAGGGAGCTGCTCTCGCTGTGCGATACGGCGGTCGATCTCATCTATGTTCCCGCGCAGTCGGAATTTTTGCGCATCGCCGCGGAACTCGGCAAAAAGACGGTCAACGGCGCTTCGATGCTCTTCTATCAGGCGTACTATGCCGACTGCATCTATCTCGGAAGAACGCCCGACGCCGCCGAGGCGAAGGGGTACTATATCCAATATCAGGGAGGAAAGGTATGAACATTCTCGTGGTCAACGGCGTCAATCTCAATATGACGGGCCGCAGCGAAAAGGGCGTGTACGGCACGCAGACGCTGCGGGAGATCAACGATGAGATCGCCGCATACGCGGAAAAGCGCGGCGTCACGGTCAAGTTCTTCCAGAACAATCTGGAGGGCGAGATCTGTACCGCCATTCAGAGCGCGGAGGGCAAGTACGACGGCATCATCCTCAACGCGGGGGCGTTCACGCACTATTCCTACGCCATCCGCGATGCGATCGCGTCCGTCTCCGTGCCCGTCGTCGAGGTACATATGAGCAACGTCCACGCGCGCGAGGAATTCCGCCGCAACTCCGTCTTAACGCCCGTGTGCAGGGGCGAGGTCCTCGGCTTCGGCAAAAACAGTTACATTCTGGCATTGGAGAGCTTTTTGTTATGAATATCGTACTGTGCGGCATGATGGGGGTAGGCAAATCCAGCGTCGGCGTCAGGATCGCCGAGCTGACGGGCAGAATGTGGTATGATACCGACGTGGTCATCACCGACCGCCACGGCAGGATCTCGGACATCTTCGAGTTCTACGGCGAGGCGCACTTTCGCTCGCTGGAGACGGAGATCGTGCGCGAGCTCTCCGAGCGGGACAACCTGGTCATCTCCACGGGCGGCGGGCTGGTACTAAAGCCCGAGAACAGCGAGCTGCTCAAAAAGAACGGTCAGATCTTCTTTCTGCGCGCCAGCTTTGAAACGCTCTTGAAGCGCGTGCGGGCGGACGAGACGCGCCCGCTTCTCAAGAACACCGGCAAGACTGCCGAGACGCTGGGCAAGCTTTTATCCGAGCGCACGCCCGTCTATGAGCACGTCGCCGATCACATCATCGATACAGACGGAAAGAGCGTCGAGGAAGTTGCGGACGAGATCGTCGCCATTCTCGGCCCGGACGCCGTCGTCAAGGTATGAGGGCGCTCGTCACGGGCGGGACGCGCGGCATCGGGCTTGCCTGCTGCCGCCTTTTTTGCCGCATGGGCTATCAGGTGACGGCGACGTACGCTTCGGATATGGCTGCCGCCCGCGCGGCGAGCAAGATGCTTCCCGAAGCAGAGTTTGTCCGCGCCGACGCGGCGGACGAGGGGGCGATGGCGCAGCTCTTCGAGCGACTTCCCTCCCTTGACGTGCTCGTCAACAACGCGGGCATCGATTTTTATGCGCAGGTGCAGGATACCTCAATGTCCGACTGGGAGCGCGTCATGCGCGTCAATGCGGGCGGGGTGTGCCTCGCCACCAGGTACGCCGTCAAAAAGATGCTCGGAAGGGGCGGTGCGATCGTCAATATTTCCTCCGTCTGGGGGGTGACTGGCGGCAGCTGCGAGAGCGCGTATTCCGCGTCCAAGGGCGCCGTCATCGCCTTTACCAAGGCGACGGCAAAGGAACTTGCGCCCGCGGGCATCACCGTCAACTGCGTCGCGCCCGGCGTCATCGATACCGCGATGAACGCGAGATTAAGCGGCGAGGAGCGGCGCGCCCTCGAGGCGGAGATCCCCATGGAGCGGTTCGGCACGCCCGAGGAGGTTGCCGAAGCGGTGCTCTTTCTGGCGCGCGCGAAGTATATCACCGGGCAGGTGCTGGGCGTCGACGGCGGATTTTGCGTATAAAATTTTCAAAAATTTTGCGCAAAAAACAAGGATTTTTGCCCGCGTCCGCGAAATTACAATCGATGAAGGAAAAGACTTACGAAAAGGAACGCGCGTTCCTGTCCCCATATGCGACGAAGTCGTACGAGAGCAAGGGGCGGCTTAAAGAAGAGCCTGCCTGCCCCATGCGCACCGACTTCCAGCGGGACAGGGACCGCATTATCTATTCCAAGGCGTTCTTGCGTCTTAAAAATAAGACGCAGGTCTTTTTTGCGCCCGACGGCGATCACTACATGTCCCGCCTGACGCACACGCTGGACGTCTCGCAGATCGCCCGCTCGGTTGCGCGCTGTCTCTCCCTCAACGAGGACCTCGCCGAGGCCATCGCTTTAGGGCACGATCTGGGGCATACGCCCTTCGGACACGTCGGCGAACGGGTGCTCGCCTCGCTCAATCCTGCGGGGTTCCGGCACAGCGAACAGTCGCTGCGCGTCGTGGACGTGTTGGAAAAGGACGGAAAGGGTCTCAATCTCACCTTTGAAGTGCGCGACGGCATCCTCAACCACACCAAGAAGGGGCACCCCGCGACGCTCGAGGGGGAGGCGGTCTCCCTTGCCGACCGCATCGCCTACATAAATCACGACATCGAGGACGCCATCCGCGCGGGCATCATCACCGAGGACGAATTGCCCGAGGAGAGCGTGCGCATCTTCGGGCGGGATACCTCGGCGCGCATCAATACCTGCGTGCTGGACATCTACGAGACGTCCGTCGGCAAGCCGTACGTCAGAATGTCGGAGGAGAAGGGCAAGGCGCTCGAAGATCTCAGGACGTTCATGTTCGAGCACGTCTACGAGCATGCGAACACGCTCATTCAGGCGAGCGCCGAACGGATGCTGCGCGCGCTGTTCGCCTACTTTTCCGAGCGTCCCGAGGAATTGCCCGTACTCTATCGGGAGACGGCGCAAAGCGATATCCCGCGCGCCGTGTGCGACTATCTCTCCTCCATGACCGACCGCTACGCAATCAATGTCTTCAAAAAGCTGTTTGTCCCGCGGGAGGGGAGTGTATAAGTGAGGGGAGCGCATGAATAAGGACAACTTTACAGACTTCATCCGCGTCCTGAAGGAAAAAAACGACATTGTGGAAGTCATCGGAAGCTATATAAAATTGGAGCGCCGTGGCTATAACTATTGGGCGTGCTGCCCCTTTCATCACGAAAAGACGCCCTCCTTTTCCGTCAACGCCGCAGACAGGTTCTATCACTGCTTCGGCTGCGGGGCGTCGGGAGACGTCATCGGATTTATCAAGAACTACGAAAACGTGGACTTCATGCAGGCGGTGCAGATCCTGGCTGCGCGCGCCCATCTCGAAGTTCCCGCCTACGACGACCGCACTGCCGAGGAGGCGGCTGCAAAGAAGAAAAAGAGGGACAGGCTGTCCGCACTCATGAAGGACGCCGCCCGCTTCTACCTCGGCAACCTCTATTCGGGACGGGCGGACGCGCACCTTTCCTACCTGCAGAAGCGGGGCATCTCGCCCTCGACGGCGCGGAAGTTCGGGCTTGGTGCGTCGCTCGACTATGTGTCACTTCCCTCCCACCTGCTGGCGCAGGGCTATACCGCCGAGGAACTTGTGGACAGCGGCGCGTGCGCCCGCACGGACGAGGGAAAACTCATCGACGCCGAGGGCGGGCGGCTGATCATTCCCATCATCAACCACATGGACGAGGTCGTCGCGTTCGGCGGGCGGCTGCTGCAAAAGTCCGACCGCGCCAAATACAAGAACACGCGCGAGACCATGCTCTTTAACAAGAGCAAGACGCTCTACAACGTCAACCTCGTCAAAAAGGAGAAGCGGGCGGCGGCGATCGGTTCCCTCATCATCGTGGAGGGGTATATGGACGCCATCTCCCTCTACGAAGCGGGATTTCACTGCGTCGTCGCGAGCATGGGAACGTCGCTCACGAAGGAGCAGGCGCGCCTCGCAAAGCGGTACACGGAGAACATCCTCATCAGCTACGACGGCGACTTTGCCGGGCAGAAGGCGAACCTGAGAGGACTGGAGATCTTGAAGCAGGAGGGACTGAAGGTGCGCGTCGTGCCCATGCCCGAGGGCTTAGATCCCGACGACGTCATTCGCCAGAGGGGCGCGGAAGGGTACCAGACGTGCCTGGATGCGGCGATGCCGCTCATCGACTTCCGCCTGTTCGCCGCCAAGCGCAAGTACGATCTTGCCAAGACGGAGGAGCGGCGCGCGTACGTCGCCGAGGCGCTCTCCATCCTGCGCGAGGCGGAGAGCGCGACCGAGCGCGAAGAGCTGCTGCGGCGCGTCGCACAGGAGACGGGCGTGACCCTCAACACCCTGCAGCGCGACTTTGAGAGCGCGCCGGCGCTCACGCGCACGGAGGAGGCGCCCCCCGTGCGGCAGGAGGACGACGCGGACGCCGAGCGCAAGGCGGCGCGCTTTGTTCTGGCGGCGGCGCTGCTCGGTAAGCCGTATGCGCAGAAGTGCGATCTCATGCAGTTTGAATTTGCCGACCCCACGCACCGCACGGTGGCGGCGTACGTCACCAGGGAGCGCGCGTCGGGCAGCGTGCGCGCGAGCGGCATCTTTGACTTGATGCCCGCGGACGGCGAGCTCGCCGAGATCCTCGATCTGGACTACGGCGACAACCTCGATTCGGCGGCGGCCGAGCGGTATTTTGCGGACAGCGTCGCGCTGCTTCTGCGCCGCCCGCTCATCAGCAAGGTTGCAAAGCTGCGTACGGACTACGAAAAGGCGCAGACCATGCAGGAAAAGCGGGAAATTCTCACCCGCATTGACGAATACACAAAGAAACTGAAAAGCCTGACGGCAGGAGGAATGGTATGAACGTAACCGAAGAAAAGCTCAACGATCTCATCAACGAGATCGCTTCCGACTACAAGATGAAGGGCAGCATTTCGACCAACGCGCTCTGCGACGTGCTGGAAAAATACGATCTTTCGCCCCAGCAGATCGAGCAGGTCTATAAGGCGCTGCCCGAGATGGGGGTGAGCATCTTCGACGAGGACGAGCGCGACAAGGAGCTCTTTGAACAGGCGCTCTCCGATATCGGACTGGACGATCCTGTCAAGATGTACCTGAAGGACATCGGCAGAGTGCCCCTTCTCTCCAGCGACGAGGAAATCGAGCTCGCCCGTAAGATGCAGGACGGGGACGAGGAGGCGAAGCGCCGCCTCTCAGAGGCGAACTTAAGGCTCGTCGTCTCCATTGCAAAGCGCTATGTCGGGCGCGGCATGCTCTTTCTCGACCTCATTCAGGAGGGCAACCTGGGGCTCATGAAGGCGGTGGAAAAGTTCGACTATCAGAAGGGCTTCAAGTTCTCCACCTATGCGACGTGGTGGATCCGTCAGTCCATTACCCGCGCCATTGCCGACCAGGCGCGCACCATCCGCATCCCCGTGCACATGGTGGAGACCATCAACAAGCTCACGCGCGTCTCGCGCATGCTCCTGCAGGAGAACGGCAGGGAGCCCACGCCCGAGGAGATCGCGGAGGCGATGGGCGTGGATGTGGCGAAGGTGCGCGAGATCCAGAAGATCGCGCAGGATCCCGTCTCGCTGGAGACGCCCATCGGCGAGGAGGAGGACTCTCATCTCGGCGACTTCATCGATGACGACAAGACGCAGACGCCAGGCGACTCCGTCGCATTCATCATGCTTAAGGAGCAGCTTTTAGGTGTGCTCGACACCCTCACCCCGCGCGAGGAGAAGGTGCTGCGCCTGCGCTACGGCATCGACGACGGCA
>DXBS01000028.1 GCA_019116405.1 Candidatus Gallimonas intestinigallinarum
AGCGCGGCGTGCCTGAAAAAGGCGGAGACGCTGCTTGCGGCCGAGATCGAGGCGGGGCGGTGCGTACCCGTCTGCGCCGACGGGCTGGACGGCGTAAAAGATGCGGACTGCGTGCTCATTGCGGGCATGGGCGGCGAGGAGATCGTGCGCATTTTATCGCGCGCGCCCCTTCCGGAGCGCTTTATATTGCAGCCCATGCACAACGTGGAGAAGGTGCGCCGCCATCTGCTTGCGCGCGGCGCGCACATTGAAGAGGATTTCACCTTCGAGGACGGCAAGTTCTACGATCTCATCGTGGGAAGCGCCGCGGGCGGAGATGTGTATTCCGACTTCGAATACCGCTACGGACGGGACAATCTGAAAGCGCCGTCCGCAGCTTTTTTGCGCAAGGTGAGAAAGGATGCGGACGTCCTGCGGGAAGCGCTCGCAGCGGGCGTCCGGGGCGAGCAGCGCGAGGCGCTGCGGGTGAAACTACACGAACTGGAGGCAATTTCGGATGCAATTGAAGAACGTCTATGAGCAGATCGACGCGCTCGCGCCCTTTGCGCTGAGCAAGGAGTACTGCGATACATATAAATTTTACGACAACAGCGGCGTGATTGTGGACTGCGGCGGCGAGGTCAGGGGCGTTTTGTGCTCGCTCGATCTCTCCATGCGTGCCGTGGAGGAGGCAAAAAAGGCGGGGGCGAACGTCATCGTCACCCATCATCCCGCCATCTATCAGCCCGTTTCTTCGCTGAAGCAGGACAGCGCGGTGCTCGCCTGCGCGCAGGCGGGGATCAGCGTCATCTCCGCGCACCTCAATCTCGATTCCGCCGCGGGCGGCATCGATGAGGAGCTCATGCTGGGGCTTGGCGGCATCAGCGGCAGGAGCATGCACATTCTGACGGACGGCAGTTACGGCAAGGCGTTTGCCGTTCATGAGGAGCCGCTTGACAGCTTTGTTGCGCGCGTAAAGGCGCGCTTTCAAACGGAGCGCGTCGTCGTGTACGGCACGCGTCCCGTCAAAAAGGTCGCAAGCTTTTGCGGCGCGGGCATGGACGACGAGACGGTCGCCTTTGCCCTTACAGAGGGCGCGGACACGTTCGTCTCGTCCGACGCCAAGCACCATCATATCGCGGCGCTCGTCGAGCACGGCGTCAACGTCGTCCTGCTTACCCACTATGCCGCGGAAAATTATGGCTTTGTCCGCTTTGCGGAAAATCTCAAAAATAAATTGAAAGGGCTGCCCGTGACGGTGTTCACGGACGAGCGCCTGTTGTAAGGAGGATATCATGTCGGTTTTACAGGATTTGCTGGAATATCAGAAGGTGGACGCGCGTCTGCGCGAGATCGAGCAGGGCATTGCTTCGAGCGACGTCCGCAAAAAGTTTATGCAGGCGAAAAAGTTCATGGAGTCCGCGCGCGAGAAGTTCGAAACGCAGGATAAGCGCGCACAGGATCTAAAGCGCCTCCGGGACGATCTTATTCGTCGCGCGGAGGAGATCGGCAAGCAGATCGCCGAATACGCCGACCTCGACGAGATGGTGGATGAGGGCGGCGACGTCTCCTTCTACAAGAAGAATGCCCAGGCGCTTTTGGATCGGCTGCGCGGGCTCAAGGCGGAGATGCAGAAACTCACCGCCGACATCACCGCGACTGCCGAGGAGTATGAGCGCTTCAAAAAGCAGGGCGCGCTCATGCAGAAGCAGTACAAGGAGTACAAGGAAAAGTACGATGCGCTCAAGGCGGAGCACGCGGACGAGGTCAAAAAGATCAACGCGCAGCTCGCCGTCATCGCCAAAAAGCTCCCCGCCGATACGCTCAAGAAGTATCAGCAAAAGCGCAGGGAGAAGATCTTTCCCATCATCGTGCCGCTCTCGGGCGATCGGTGCGTGTGCGGCATGGACTTCCCGCTCGCCCAGCAGGGAAAGCTCGCGGGCGGTAATGTCGTCGAATGCGAGAACTGCCGCAGGTTCGTCTATAAGGAAGGTTAACAGCTGCGCTGCTTTGGCGCTTCGGACGGGCAGGGTGTGACGGGTTCGGGCTTTTTCGCATACGATGAGAGTATGCAGGATCCCACCGCAGTCATCTCCCTTCCCGCCCTTTTGCACAATTGCCGCACGCTTGCCTCGCTTGCGGGCGTGCCGCTTATCGCCGTCGTCAAGGACGACGGCTACGGACACGGCGCGGAGCACGTCGCGCACGCGCTGGAACGGGAAGCATCTATGTTTGCCGTCGCGACGGCGGACGAGGGCGCGCGGCTGAGGGTCGCGGGCATCTTACGGGACATCCTCGTCCTGACGCCGCCCTCCTGCCCGAAGGATGCGCTGCGGGCGCAGGCGTACGGGCTTGTGGAAGCGGCGGGGTCCTTTCGGACACTTGGTCTGTGCAGGGGGCGCGTGCATCTCGCCGTCAATACGGGCATGAACCGCTACGGCTTCCACCCGCGCGAGCTGCGTGCCGCCTGCCGCCTCGCGCAGCGGCGCAAGCTTTCCGTCGAGGGCGTGTTCTCTCACCTGTACGATGCCGCAGATATCGGGATACGCACCGCGCAGATCGCGACGTTTTCCGCCTGTGCGGAGGAGGTGCGGCGCTTCTTTCCCGAAGCCATCCGCCACCTGAGCGCGACGGGCGGCATCCTCGCGGGGGACGCGCCCTTTGACGCGGTGCGCCCGGGCATCGGGCTGTACGGCTATGCGCCCGCGGGCTTTTCCTGCCCGCTGACGCCCGTCATGAAGGTATATGCCGACGTCCTGTCCTCGGGCGCACCTTTCGGCGGCGGCGCGGGATACGCGCATGCGCCCGCGGGAAGCGGCGCCTTTCACACGCTGGGCGTGGGGTACGGCGACGGCTTTTTCCGAAAGAGGGGATTGGGCTCCGTGGGCGCGCTGTGCATGGACGCCTGCGTGCGGCAGGGAGCGGCGAAGGTGGGCGCGCGGGTGTGCGTCATGGACGATGCGGCGGCGTATGCCGCGCAGTACGATACGACGGCGTACGAGGTGCTCGTCCGCATCGGACGGGGCGTAAGGAGGGTGTATGAACGATAAGCGTCGGCTGCGGGAGACGTACGCGGCGCGCCGCGAGGCGGCACATTGCATTTCGCATGACGAGGCGATCGCCCGCACCGTGCTCGAGCGTTACCGCGCGGCGCAGCGCTTCTTTGTCTACATCTCCGTGCGCAGCGAGGTCGCGACGGACAGGCTCATCGCAGCGCTGCTGGAGGCGGGGAAGGAGGTCTGCGTGCCGCGCATCGAGGCGGGCAGGATGCTCGCCGTGCCCTATGCAAAGTTGGTGCGCGGCGCATTCGGCATCCCCGCGCCTGAAGGCGGCGAGGACATGCCCTGCGACGTGGCGCTCACGCCCCTTCTGGCTTTTGACGATGAGGGGTATCGGCTGGGCTACGGCGGAGGGTTCTATGACGCCTACTTTGCCCGCCGCCCCGAGACGCTGCGCGTCGGGCTTGCCTACTGCGCGCAGCGGGCGGACAGGCTCCCGCACGAGGAATGGGACGTCCCGCTGCATGCCGTGGTCACAGAAGAGGGCATTTTTCGTCCCGGCACTTGACACGCACCCCGGATACGGGGTATAATGAGAAACGGGCTTTGCCCATGGAGGAACTATGTTAAACGAACTTCCGAAGAAAGAAAAACCCAGGAAGCCGACCACCAAGTGGCGACTGTTCTGGCGGATCCAGAAGGAGTGCGCGCTGCGGGCAGTCACGCCCTTCATGATGTACCTCTTTTGCAGCCTCATCGCGCTCGCATTTCAGGCGCTCTCAGATGAGACGGAGGTCTACGAAGTCGTCATCGGCGCCGCCTGCATTCTGCTCGGCGCGGCGCTCAATGCGCCCATGGGCTATCTTGCAGGACAAAAGCAGTATGACTCCTACCTCACCGGCTGCATCCACCGCCGCAACGCCATCTTCGGCATTCAGTCGGGCGGCGATCACAAGCCCGAGCAGGAGTACCGCTGGTGGAAGGGCTTTTTGATCGGCTTCTATGTCGGCGTGCCCGTCATCATCATGGGCATCTTTGCCGCCATTCCCGCGACCTGGGCGAGCGGGGAAACGGCGCTCGTCATGGTCGCAGGCTGGGCGATCTTCCCCATCCAGTGGGCGCGCAATCTGATGTTTCCCGATTGGAGCGGCAGCTATCCCGCCATCAGCGGCGGCTACTGCATGCTCATGATCTTGCTGCCCATCCTTGTCACGGGCATTTCCTATATCGTCGGCGCGGCGGTGGAGAAGAAGAACAAGCAAAACGAGGAGGCGCGCAGCGAGCGCGTCGCCGAGGCGGGCAAGGCGAAAAAGAAGTGAGAATCATCGCAGGAAAACACCGCGGCAGAGTACTCGCAGAGTTTCGCGGCATGGACATCCGCCCGACCGCCGACCGCGTCAAGGAGTCCCTGTTTCAGATCATCGGCGACCGCCTCGTCGGGGCGCGCGTGCTCGATCTGTTCTGCGGCAGCGGCGCCCTGGGGCTGGAGAGCCTGTCCAGGGGCGCCAAAGAGGTCGTATTCAACGATGTCTCCCGCGAAAGCCTCGCCGTGCTTCAAAAAAATCTTACTGCCCTTCGGGAAGAGGGGCTCATCATGCAGTCGGACTATGCCGCATGTCTCATGCGCGTGCGCGGAAAATTTGATGTCATCTTCTGCGACCCGCCCTATCAGATGGACTGCCGCGAGGACGTGCTCGCCCGCATATTGCAGTATGACCGGCTCGCTGCGGGCGGCGTCGTCATCTGGGAGAGCGAGTGCGAGGAAGAAGCGCCCGCAGGCTGGCAGCGCAGCGATCTGAGAAGGTACGGCAGGACGAAGATCGCCTTTTTTACAAGGAGTACGCCATGAAAAAGTGCGTGTTTGCGGGGACGTTCGATCCCTTTACCGTCGGGCACGAGGACACCGTGAAAAAGAGCCTCAAGATCTTTGACGAGGTCGTCGTCGCTCTGGCGGAGAACAAGCAAAAAAAGTGCATGTTCCCGCCCGAGGTGCGCGAGGAGATGATCCGCGCGACCTTTGCGGGTGATGCGCGCGTCAGGGTCGTGCGCTGGGAGGGCGTCATCGTCGATCTGTTGAAGCGCGAGGGGACAAATCTCTATGTGCGCGGCATCCGCAATACCGTCGATTTCGAGTACGAAAACGCCGACTTCTACGCCAGCCGCGATCTGGATGAGGACCTCGTCACCCTCTATATCCCCGCCGAGCAGAAGCATCTGCATATCAGTTCCACATTGGTCAAAAATTGTATCGCCTTCCAAAAGCCGTACAGGGAGTATGTGCCGGAGGCGGTCTACGAAATCATACAAAGAGAAGGTAAGAAGCATGTTTGAAAAACAGATCGAAATTCCCTCCGCAGAAGAAATTCTCGCCGAGGTACCCCTGCCCGCATCCCTTGCGGCGATCAAGGCAGAGCGCGACCGGCTCGCGAAAGCCGTCATCACGGGCGAGAGCGACAAGCTCCTCGTCATCGTCGGGCCCTGTTCCGCACACGAGAGCAAGCCCGTTTTAGAGTATGTCAGACGGCTGGGAAGGCTCAACGAGCGCGTCAAGGACAGGCTCGTGCTCATTCCCAGGATCTATACCAACAAGCCGCGCACCAAGGGCGTGGGGTACAAGGGCATGTTCTCCCAGCCCGATCCCGAAAAACAGGAGAATATCTTGAAGGGCATTTACGCGATCCGCGATCTGCACATTCACGCCATCGAGGAATCGGGGCTTTCGGGCGCGGACGAGATGCTCTATCCCGAGAACTATGCCTACGTTGAGGACCTCTTGACCTACATTGCCGTCGGGGCGCGCTCGAGCGAAAATCAGATGCACCGCCTGGTCTCCAGCGGCATCGAGCTGCCCGTCGGCATCAAGAACCCCATGGGCGGCAGCATTCCCGTCGCGCTCAATTCGGTGTTCGCGGCGCAGAGCCCGCAGGTGTTCAAGTACCACAACTGGCAGGTCGCGACCAAGGGCAATCCCTACGCGCACGTCGTCCTGCGCGGCAGAGTGGACAACTACGGCAACGATATTCCCAACTATCACTATGAGACGGTCATGCGCGTCCATGAGGGGTATGCCAATTTAAACGGCGAGCTGAAAAATCCCGCCGTCATCATCGACTCCAACCACTCCAACTCCAAGAAGCGCTTTCATCAGCAGATCCGCATCGTGGAAGAGGTGCTTCAGAACCGTATCTATGATAAGGACTTCAAGAAGATCGTCAAGGGCTTCATGATCGAGAGCTTCCTGGAGGAGGGCAACCAGCAGCACGATATCGTGTTCGGCAAGTCCATCACTGACCCGTGCCTGGGCTGGACGGACACCGAGCGGCTCATCCTCGACATTGCGGAGAAGGTATAATGTCTGTCGTCGCCTGTCTGGGGCCTGCGGGGAGCTATTCCGAACTCGCCGCACGCCGCCTGTGTCCGGAAAAGGAGATCATGCTGTGCGCCAACTTTCCCGCCGTCTTTGCGGCGGTGACGGGCGGCGCGGCGGACGCGGGCGTCATTCCCATTGAGAACTCCATTCAGGGGGGCGTCCTGCAAAATCTCGACCTGTTGGAGACGCAGGACGTCTGCGCCGCCCAACAGACGCTCATCAGGATCGATCACCGTCTCGCCATGCTGGAGGGGGTGCAGCTCTCCGAGATCCGCCGCGTCTACTCGCACGAGCAGGCGATCGGGCAGTGCTCGGAGTTTCTGAGCGCCCACCTTCCGCAGGCAGAGTGCATCTTCACCGATTCCACGGCAAAGAGCCTGTCCCTGCTGGACGGGCACTCGGCGGGCATCGTCGGCGCGCATGTGGCAAAGGCGGGCGTCGTGCTCTCCGAGGAGAACATCGCCAACGAAAAGAACAACTTCACGCAGTTCTTTCTCATCCGCCGCCGCGCAGAGGGACTGCCCGATCACGGACATACGGTGTTTTTTGTCGCCGTGTGCGAGCATCGTCCCGGGAGCCTGCTTGCTATCCTCAGGGGATTTTCCGAGCGCGGCATCAATTTAACGCGCATCGAGAGCCGTCCCATCCGCAACGTGCTGGGGGAGTACCGCTTCTTCATCGAGATCGACGGCGACATGAACGATCCGCACGTCCATGCGGCACTGGACAGCGCGCGCAGCCATTGCAGAATGTTCAAGGTGCTGGGCGTCTATGACGCGCCGCACCCCAGCGCGAGGGGATAGGCGAGCAGCGCGGCGACGATCGCCTGCGCGAGTTTGACAAGCAAAAATTTCCCGAGCGGAACGCCCGTTCCTGCAAGGAAGGTCCACTGCTGCACCAAAACGCACAGTCCGCCGAAGGTGACGAGGAAGGTCGCAAGCGAAACGTGCAGCGCCGTGGGCGCAGCGAGCAGCCGCGCACAGCCAGACGTCATCTCCAGGAGTCCGACGAGGAAGCCGCCCGCCGTCTCAGAGAGGGGCAGGGGGGATAAAAGGTCGGAGAGCATGCAACCGAAGCAGTAAAAGAGCGCGACGGCGCCGCCCACCGTCAGCACGGCGAGCACGGAAGTAGAGAGCGTCTGCGGGAGATTGGAAGTCCCCGGCAGCGCGATCGCCCCCGTCCGTCTCTCCCTCGGCGCAAAGCGCGCAAGGAGGAATACGGGCAGCAGGATGCCCGCAAAGTGGGCGCAGAGCATCGCCCAGCCGATTGTCGCATCTTTCGCCATCGCCGCACCTGCGACGCCCACCAAAAAGGCGGGGCCGCTCGTCGAGGCGAGTGCAGCGGCGCGAAGCATCTCATGTTGGGAAATGGCGCCCCGCGCATACGCGTCCGCGACCGTCCGTGCGCCCGCGGGATATCCTGAGAGCATGGAGAGGCAGGCGCAGCAGCCGCCCGTGCCCGAGACGCCGAAGAGGCGGAAAAAGGGCGCAAGCAGCCGCGCGAGGCGGGCAAAGAGGGGCGTCCCCGCAAGCAGTCCCGTCAGAAAGAGAAAGGGGAGCGCGGCGGGCAGGACGCTCACCGCCCACAGCGAGACGCCGTCCCGCACGCATTGCAGGTAGCGGGCAGGAAAGAGGAGAAAGAGCACAAACGCCAGGAGGACGACCGCGGAACAGAGCGCGGTCAGAGTACGGGTTTTCACACCAAAATATACGAAAGGGAGGGACAGAATATGAGCAAAAAGTTGGGCATTGCGCTGGGTGCAGGCGGCGCGCGCGGTGTGGCGCACGTCGGTTTTTTACATGCGCTCGAGGAAGCGGACATCCGCGCCGACTGTGTGACGGGCTGTTCGATGGGCGCCATCGTCGGCGCGTGCTACTGCGCGGGCGTACCCATGGAACAGCTGCACGACGTCGCGCTCTCCTTAAAACTTTCGCGCATTGCGGCGTTCAACGTCAATCCCATCCGCTCCAGCGGGCTGATGCGCCTCAACAAGGCGCACAAACTCATGGAGGAGATCCTCGGCGGGGACATACAGTTCTCCGATCTCAGGACGCCCTTTTCCTGCGTCGCGACCGATCTCATCTCGGGCAAGACGGTGGAACTCAAAGAGGGGAGCGTCATTGACGCGGCGCTCGCTTCGAGCACGGTGCCCGGGGCATTCTCGCCCGCGGAGATGGACGGCATGTTCCTCGTGGACGGCGGCGTTTTGGAGCGCGTGCCCGTCAGAGAACTCAAAAAGATGGGCGCGGAGGTCATCGTCGCGGTGGACGTGCTGGGCGACCTCGTCTCCATTTCCCAGGAGCGTCCCTCCAATCTCATTGAAACGTTTTTGCGCTATATCGACGTCATCGATACGCGCGTCACGGACAGCAAGCGCAAGTCGCGCATGCGCACGATCGACCTCTGGCTGGAGCCCGAACTCGGGAATATGGACCAGTACAAGGTCAAACAGCTTGACTTTGCCTATGAAAAGGGGTACGAACTGGGCAAGGCAAACGTGGAGAAGATCGGGGAGCTCATCAGATAATGGATCTGTTTGATTTCAACGACAACGAGGAAAAGGCAAAGCCGCTCGCGGAGCGCATGCGCGCCAACTCCATGGATGAGTTCGTGGGGCAAAAGCACCTCGTCGCGGAGGGCAGCCTTCTGCGGCGCGCCATCGCGCTCGATCGGTTGGGCAGCTGCATCTTCTGGGGGCCGCCCGGCACGGGCAAGACGACGCTCGCCAACGTCATTGCGGCGCGCACCAACGCGGCGTTTATCAAGCTCAACGCCGTCAATGCAGGCGTTGCGGACGTCAAAAAGGCGGTCGATCAGGCGCGCGACAACCTGAAGATGTTCGGCAGGCGCACCTACCTCATGCTGGACGAGTGCCACCGCTTCAACAAGACGCAGTCGGACTCCCTGCTCCCCGCGATCGAGCAGGGCACCATCGTGTTCATCGGCTCGACGACGGAGAACCCGTACGCCTCGATGACGCCCGCGATCGTGTCCCGCTGCCGCGTCTTTGAGTTCAAGGCGCTCACCGTGGAGGAGATCCGCGGCGCGCTCGTGCGCGCCCTGCACGATAAGCGCAAGGGGCTTGGCGCATACGCGACCGAGGTAGAGGACGCGGCGCTCGATCATATCGCCGTGACGGCGGGCGGGGACTTAAGGACAGCTTATAATGCCCTGGAACTCGCCGTGCTCACGACGCCCCCGCGGGCGGACGGCGTCATCCATGTCACCCTCTCGGACGCCGAGCAGTCCATCCAGCGCAAGGCGCTCTCTTATAATGAGGACTTATATTACGATCTGCTGTCCGCCTTCTGTAAGTCGCTGCGCGGCAGCGATTCGGACGCGGCGCTCTACTATGCGATGCGGCTCATCGAGGGCGGGTGCGAACCCATGCTGGTGCTTCGCCGCCTCATCGCGCATTCGGCGGAGGACGTCGGCATGGCGGATCCGCAGGCGCTTGTCGTCGCGACGGCGGCGCTCACCGCCTTTCAGAACATGGGCTATCCCGAGGGGCTCATCCCGCTCTCCGAGGCGATCATCTATGTCTGCGAGGCGGAGAAGAGTTATTCCGTCAAGAACGCGATGCTCGCCGCCAAGAAGGATGCGCGCGAGAACCGGGACGACAACGTGCCCTCCTATCTGCGCGATACCTCCTTCGGCAGCCGCGAGATGAAGCAGGAAAGCGCAAAGTATCTCTTTCCGCACGACTACGGCGGCTGGGTGGAGCAACAGTATCTGCCTGACTCCCTGAAGGGGCATGTCTATTATCACCCCTCGCAGTACGGGTACGAACAGCAGGTCAAAAACACGCGCGACAGAAAGGGAAAACCGCAGACATAATACAAAGAGGGCGTCCGGTCAGGCGGACGCCCTCTTTGTATGCAGTTGTCAGCTCCACAATGATAGCCCCGCGAAGACGCCCAGAAACGCAAACGCAAGCAGGAAAACGACGGCAAGCACAAGCAGCACGATCTCCACGATGCTGATGACGATGCCCGCAGACGCGAGAGTCTTTCCGTTGCCGCCGCACGTTTCCGCCTGCTTTTTTCCGATGATCGAGCAGGCAAGCCCTGCGACGGGCAGGATAAATGCGAGAATAAATCCGATGATCGCTAAAATATTGGTTGTATTCTTTTGCGGCGAAAGGTCTCCGATCTGAACGCCGCAGTTCGGGCAGATGACGGCTTCGTCATCGATCTCTTTTCCGCAATGTTTGCAAAACATAATTATTCTCCTTTGAAAAAGCTGTTGAAAAAATGACGTCCGAAGCGGATCGGACGTCATTTTTAGGCTTTAAGATAAGCTGCTCACTACATCATTCACAATAGATGCTGCAGCTGCTGCGCTTGCGATGACGATGATCACATACAGCACAATAGTAATAATGCTGATAACGATTCCCGCCGTTGCAAGCTCTTTGCCGTTTCCGCCGCATTCATCGACTTTACTTTTGCCGATGATGGAGCAGATCAGACCGACGATAGGCATCAGGAATGCAAAGATGAACCCGACGATCGCCAGCACGTTGGTCTTAGGTGTAGGCGTTGAAAAGTTCCCCACCTGTACGCCGCAATACGGGCACACGATTGCGTCGTCTCTGATCTCTTTCCCACACTTTTTGCAAAACATCTCTCTTCCTTCTTTTTGTAAGCTAACTTTATTATATTCCCATTATAGTGGGAAGTCAAGTATTTTTCCCAATTTTATGGGAGAAATAAAGGAATGAAAGAGGTATTTTCGGAACCATTAAGGGAATTGAGACAGGAAAGAGGATTGGGGCAGATTCAGCTCGCAAAGGAGCTGGATGTCGGGAAGTCGGTCATCAGTTTATGGGAGCTGGGTAAGTGCGAGCCGACGCTCTCCAAACTCATTGCCATGGCGCGCTTTTTCGGCGTGAGCATCGACTATCTTGCAGGGCTGGAGGACTGACGCCCTTGCGTCACCGGACAAAAATGGGCGCGCCCTTCGCGTATTGCGAAGGGCGCGCATCATAATGACGTCGTTCATTGGATATAGGGGCCGTTCTGCTGCATGGCATCAATCAGCGCATCCATGATGATGCTGGTAAAGATGGCAGACAGGATCATCATGACAATGCTGACAATGATGCCCGCGATCGCCAGTCCCTTGCCGCTGCCGCCGCAGTTCTTGGCGTTGTTCACGCCGATGATGGAGCAGATGAGCCCAACGAGCGGGAAGAGAAATGCAAAAACAAATCCCACGATCGCAACCGTGTTGCTCCTGGTCGGCTGCTGCTGAACGGGCATGCCGACCTGTGTGCCGCAGTAGGGACAGACGACGGAATCGTCGCGGATGTCCTTTCCGCATTTCGGACAAAACATTTTTCTATCCTCCCAGATAAAATAATTAAGGTACATTCATTATATGCCTTCCCAAGCGGAAAGTCAAGGGGGAAAGAGAAATTTGTTTTCCGTTCTGCGTCCCGCGTCATTGGAGCATGGGAAGCGGCTTTTCTGCCAGAATGCGCTTCTTGTGGCAGACGCCTTTTGGCCGTCAGATGATACCGAAAATGAACATCATCCAGTACACGATGACGGCGGACACGGCGAGTGCCGTCGTGACGATGCTGATCACGATGCCTGCCGTGGCGAGGCCTTTTCCGCCGCCGCCGTATTTGGGTGCGTCGCGCCTGCCCAAAATGGAGCAGATGAGCCCCGCGATGGGGACAAAAAAGGCAAGGATAAAGCCGGCGACGGCAAGAATGTTGCTCTCCCTGGCAAGGGTCGGCGTCGGGGTATTCGTGAACGCGCCGATTTGTGTGCCGCAGTAGGAGCAGAAGTTCGCGTTGTCGGGGATCTCTTTGCCGCATTTTCTGCAAAACATGGTTGTATCCTCCCGGATAATAAAATCAAGGTACTTTCATTATATTTCTTCCGGAGCGGAATGTCAATAGGGCAATTTGTTTCCCGTCGTGCTATTTGAGAAAGGTGAGCGTCTCTTCCGTCGGCTTGCGCTTCTTGGGGCGGATAGGGTCGCCCTCCTTCGCGTAGCCGAGCGCGACGACGCAGGGGATGCGCACTTCTTCGGGCAGGCCGAGAAGGGGACGCAGCTTTTTTTCGCTGCGCCAGCCGAGGATGCAGGAAGCGAGCCCCGCCGCCTCCGCCGCAAGGACGAGGTGCGCCGTCATGATGCCGATGTCGCCCGGGGTGAAGTTCTGATCCTTGAGCCTGTCCCCGAGTCTTGCCGTCAAGTTGCTCTTGCCCTCCGTAACGACGACGAACGCGCCTGCATCATTTGCAAACTTGTTCATGCCCAGCCCCTGTACGCAGGCGGCGACGTCCCTGATTTTCTCTCCCGTCACGGCGTACAGGTGCCAGGGCTGCGCGTTGCAGGCGGAGGGCGCGAGCAGGGCAAGTTCGCAGACCTCTTGGAGCAGTCTTTCGGGCACGGGTCTGCCGTCAAAGGCGCGGCAGCTCTGCCTGTGGGTGTATAAAGCTTTGATATCGGATAGATTCATAGATACTCCTTAAAAGAAAGGCTCGGGCGGGCGCCCGAGCCTTCGTGCTTTACTTGCTCATCGAAAGTTTTGCCTTTTCGACGACGTTCTCGACCGTGAAGCCGAAGAGCTTGAAGAGCTGGCTTGCAGGGCCGCTCGCGCCGAACGTGGACATACCGATGATCTCGCCCTTGTCGCCCGCGTACTTGTACCAGCTGTAGGGTGAACCCGCCTCGACGCAGACGCGCGCCTTGACGGAGGAGGGGATGACACTCTCCTTGTACTCTGCGCTCTGCTTCTCGAACTCCTCGATGCAGGGCATGGAGACAACGCGCGCCTTGATGCCTTCCTCGGCAAGCTTTGCCTTGGCGCCGACGCACTGCTCGACTTCCGAGCCGCTCGCAATGAGCAGGACGTCTGGCGTGCCCTCGCAGTCCTCGAGCACATAGCCGCCCTTGAGCGCGACGAGCCCGCTGCCCTCATACTGGGGCAGGTTCTGTCTTGTCAGGACGAGCGCCGTGGGCGCCGTGCCCGTGAGTGCGGAGATCCATGCCGCCGCCGTCTCCTTGCCGTCTGCGGGGCGGTACACCTTCATGTTGGGGATGGAGCGCAGCGCGATGAGCTGTTCGACGGGCTCATGGGTGGGACCGTCCTCGCCGACGCCGATGGAGTCGTGCGTCAGGATATAGGTGACGGGGATGTTCATGAGCGCGGAGAGGCGCATTGCATGCTTGCAGTAGTCGGAGAAGATGAAGAAGGTCGCGCAGTAGCAGCGCAGTCCGCCGTGCAGCTGCATGCCGTTGGTGATCGCCGCCATCGCGTGCTCGCGGATGCCGAAGTGCATGTTTCTGCCGCTCTTGTCGCTTGCGGAGAAGCTGCCGTACCGGACGGTGTCTGTGTCCTTCATGTCGGAGAGGTTGGAGGGCGCAAGGTCCGCCGAGCCGCCCATGAGGTCAGGCAGGAGCGCGGCGATCTTGTTGAGCACGACGGAGGACGTCTGACGGGTCGCCATGGGCTTCTCCCACTTCATGAGGTCCTCGACCTTCGTGAGGTCGACCATTTCGCCCGCCATCGCCGCCTTGTATGCCTTGGCAAGTTCGGGGTATGCCTTCTCATATTCGGCAAACATCTTCTTCCACGCCTCTTCCTCGGCAGCGCCCTTCTTGCCTGCCTCGGCGGTGTGTGCGAGCACCTCGTCGGGGACCTCGAAGGGCGCCCACGTCCAGCCGAAGTTGTCCTTGGTCTTTTGCAGGTTCTCCGCGCCCAGAGGGGAGCCGTGGCACTTGTGGCTGCCCTCCAGGGGCGTACCGTAGCCGATCTTGGTCTTGCAGATGATGATCGTGGGCTTGACCTTCTCCGCCTTCGCCTCCTCGATCGCCTTGGAGAGCAGCGCGACGTCGTCGGGGTGTGCAACGAGGTCGACCTTTAACACCTGCCAGTGCTGCGCCTCGAAGCGCATCGCGACGTCCTCTTTGAAGGTGATGTCCGTATCGCCCTCGATCGTGATATCGTTGTCGTCATAGAACAGGATGAGTTTGCCCAGCTCGTGCGTGCCTGCAAACGAGCACGCTTCATAGGAGATACCCTCCTCAAGGCAGCCGTCGCCGCACAGCGCATAGGTGTAGTGATCGACGACGGGGAAGCCCTCGCGGTTGAACACCGCCGCAAGGTGCGCCTCTGCGACCGCCATGCTGACGGCGTTCGCAATGCCCTGACCGAGCGGGCCGGTAGTCGTCTCGATGCCAACCGTGTGGCCGTACTCGGGGTGTCCGGGCGTCTTGGAGCCGAGCTGGCGGAAGTTCATTAAGTCTTCCTTGGTCAGCCCGAAGCCGTACAGATAGAGGAGAGAGTAGTCGAGCATGGAACCGTGTCCCGCGGAGAGGACGAAGCGGTCGCGATTGTCCCACTTGGGATCGGCGTTGTTGAATTTTAAGAAGTTCTGCCAAAGCGTGTACGCGATGGGCGCGGACCCGATGGGAAGCCCCGGGTGACCCGAATTTGCCTTCTGGATCGCCTCCGCGGAGAGGATGCGGATGGCGTTGATGCTGGTCTGTTGAACGTTCATGATAATGTTTCTCCTATATCATATATTTTTTTTGAGGTTGTCCGTGTTGAGGAAGGGGTACTTGGAGAGGAACTCGTAGAGCTCGCGCATGATGACTGTGTTGCCGCCCGCGCTGTCCGATTCCACGTTGATGGGCATGATGGGCTCGTGCAGGCTCATGCGAAGGAGCGCCCAGCCGTTGCCGTGCGAAACATCGAAGTTGACGCGCACGCCCTCGCAGTTGTCGGGTGCGAGCGTCATGTAGGGCGTCTGCTCCGCGTGCGCGGTGAAGTCGGCGATGACCCCCTTGCCCAGGTTCTTGAAGTCGCAGCCCGGGATAAAGCCGAGGCGCACTTCGGCTGCCTCTGCGGGCTCGGGCAGGTCGGCAATGAGCGCCATTAAGTCTTTTCCCTCCTTGGCGCATTGGGCGAGCGCGATGAGAAGGCGGGTGACGAGGTATGCGCCGTCGTCAAGGAAGTAGTTTTCCCTGAGCGCCGCGTGACCGCTCGTCTCGATCGCGAGCGGGGAGTTCTTGCCCTCGGCGTTGAGGCGCTTTGCCTCGTTGATGACGTTCTTGTAGCCGCGCTTGAAGCGGCGGTGTACGCCGCCGCGGGAGGCGATGAACTGCGCCAGACCGTCGCTCGTGACGGAGTCGGTGACGATGACCGCGCCCGGCTGCTCCTGCAAAAGGATGGCGGAGATGAGTGCGATGAGGCGGTTGCGGTTGATCTCCTCGCCGTCGGGAGCGACGGCGCCCGCGCGGTCGACGTCGGTATCGAAGATGATGCCGAAGTCCGCCTTGTTTTTGACGACCGCCGCGCAGACGGACCCCATCGCCGTCTCGTTCTCGGGGTTGGGAATGTGGTTGGGGAAGGAGCCGTCGGGATCGAGGAACTGCGAGCCCGTCGTGTCCGCGCCCAGCGGCTTTAAGACGAGGTCTACATAGAACCAGCCCGCGCCGTTGCCCGCGTCGACGAGGATCTTCTTGCCCGCGAGCGGCTTGTCCGAACCGCATGCCTTACGCACCTTCTCCACGAGGTCAGCCGAGTACTTTTCGATATAGCTCTTTTTTGTCACGCTTCCCTTGCCCGAAGGGAAATTGCCCGCCGCCGCGATTTTTAGGATATCCGCGACATCCGAGCCTTCCAGTCCGCCCTCCTTGGAGAAGAACTTGAGCCCGTTCTTCTGATAGGGCAGGTGGCTCGCCGTGATCATGACGGAGACGTCCGCGCCGAAATCGTCCTGCAGGAGCATGAACATGGACGGCGTAGAGGAGAGCCCCGTCAGGATGACGTTGCCGCCGCATGACGTGACGCCCTCGGCGACGAGCGATGCAATGTGATCTGCCGAGAGGCGGGAGTCGTGCCCGACGGCAACGGTAGGGCAGGGCTTGCCCGTTTTGTCCGCCGCCCAGACGCAAAACGCCTTGGCGATCGCGAGAACGGCTTCGTCCGTTAAAGTGACGGGGTCGTTATCGACGCCCGCGATCGCAGTGCCGCGCACGTCGGTGCCGTTCCGTAAGTTGAGAAATTCTTGTTCTGTCATAGTCCCCCCACGGGCAAATATTAGTCGTACGACCTGCCCGCATGCTTCCATTATAATGGTTTTGGGTGGTATTTTCAATACCTTTTTGAAAAAAGAAAAGATTTTTTTGAAAAATCTTGCGATTAAGGCGTATCTATGATATAATGTTACAAAATATTTGGAGAGACACTATGTACAAATTTACGCTTTCAACCGATTCGACTTGCGATCTGTACCATGATTTTATCGTGGAGAACGATATCAAGTTTGTCCCGCTCACCTTTACGATGGAGAAGGACGGCAAGATGGAAGATCACCTCGATAACTTCACCGAATACAGCCAGTACGTCGATTTCTACAATCAGCTGCGCGCCGGTGGATTTTCCCGCACGAGCATGCTCAACTATGAATCGCACTACCAGCACTTTCTGAAGATGGCGCAGGGGGGCGCGGAGGACGTCGTGCACTTCACGATCTCCTCGGGGCTTTCGCCCACCAAGACGGTCGCTGCCAAGGCGGCGGCGGACGTCAAGAAGGACTATCCCAAGTTTGAAGTGTATGTCGTCGACCCGCTCACCGCAACGGTGGGGCAGGGCGCGCTTGTGCGCATTGCGCTCGATTGGAGAAATGCGGGCAAGACGGCGCAGGAGACGTACGACTACGTCAACAGCCTGCGCCTGCATATTCAACACTTCGTCGTGGCAAACGATTTGTATTACTTAAAGCGCGGCGGCAGAGTTTCGGGCGTGAGTGCGGCGGTCGGCACCATGCTCAATATCAAGCCCATTCTCACCTTTGACAGCGAAGGAAAACTGCAGGTCATCGATAAGGTCAAGGGCAACAAAAAGGCGATCGCCTTCATCAAGGCGAAGATGGAGAAGGAGGGCCCGGACGAACATAAGCATGTGTTCATCGTCCATACCGACAACGTACCCTGCGCAAAGGAGCTGGAGGAGTACGTCAAGGAGCGCTTCGGCATTCAGCCGTATGTCTCCATCATGGGACCCGTCATCGGCTCGCACGTCGGCCCCGGCGCGTTTGCTTTGGGGTATCTCTCCAAGAGTCTGAGAGGAGAGATATGAAAGGGTTCACGACTTTCTTTTCGAACTGACGAAAAGAAAGCCCGTGAGATTTAGAGAAACCCAACAGTC
>DXBS01000002.1 GCA_019116405.1 Candidatus Gallimonas intestinigallinarum
GCACCCGACGTTGACGCGCGCGCCCAGCTCCGCGTCCCCGACGTAGGCGAGGTGCGCGATCTTGGTGCCGTCGCCGATGCGCGCGTTCTTGCACTCGACAAAGCTGCCGATGCGCACGTCGTCGCCTACCACGCTCATGGGACGCAGCGTCGCATACGGTCCGATCGTGCAGCGCTTGCCCACTATTGAGGCCATCAGGCGGCTGGACGTGACCTGCGTCCCCGCGCCGATGACACTGTCCTCGATGATGCAATCGCCCGCGATGACGGCGTCCTCGCCGACGACGCTCCCGCCCGTAATGCACGCGCCCCGCCGCACGATGACGCCGCGCCCGAGCCGCACGGTGGCGTCCACCCGCGCGCCCTCCTCGACGAGCGCGCCCTGCCTTGCGTGCAGCGCGCCGCTCTCTTTGAGCGCCCGCGTCTGCATGGCGGGATAGTCGGCGAGGGAAAACAGACCCTCGGAAAGGCAGTCCTCTTCATGAAAGGGCGTGCCGCGCTCTAAAAAGCCGCCGCGAAAGCGTACGCTCGCGGTGTGCGCGGAGAGGAACGCCGTGACCTCTTCCGCCGTGAGAAAGGGATAGGCGGGATACAGGACGAGCTTTTCCCCCGCAGGCGGCACGTCAACGACCTCCGCGCCGAGGTTTTCCTGCATTCTGACAAGACAGGACTTGCCCGCGAGGTCCATATCATAGCTCTTTTGGCCGCGGAAGGTAAAGAAGGAACGCTTGACAAGATAGATCTTCATACCTGCTATACAATGAAGCGCCGCGCCCGTTTAGAACGGGCGCGGCGCACTTTTTCCGCAATTTTCTTTCGGCAGAGCGGGTGTCCTGCAAATTAAGCTTTATTTGAGCAATGCGCGGCGCACGGCGTCGCGATAGCCCGCATACCCCTGCTCGCACAGTCCGCGGCGCGCGGGATCGGGGGCAAACACCTGCCCCGCCGCACGGAACGAGGGCAGTTCCTGTTCATCCGTCAGCCCCAGCGAGAGCGCGCACAGCATCGCCGCACCCAGCGCCGTGCTCTCCCGCTCGGCCGGACGGTCGACCGCAACGCCCAGAACGTCCGCCTGGAACTGCATCAGAAAGTCGTTCGCCGACGCGCCGCCGTCACAGCGCACGCCCGAAAGGGTGAGCCCGCTGTCGTGCTGCATGCAGTCGGTGAGATCGCGCGCACCGTAGGCGATGCTCTCGAGCACCGCGCGCACGATATGCGCCTTGGTCGTCCCGCGCGTGACGCCCGTGAGCAATGCACGCGCCTCGGGCGCCCAATAGGGCGCGCCCAGCCCCGTGAATGCGGGGACAAAATAGACGCCGTCCGTCGAAGGGACGCTCGTCGCCAGAAGCTCGCTCTCCGCCGCCGTGGAGATCATGCCCAGCCCGTCGCGCAGCCACTGCACGCCGCTGCCCGCATGGAACATGCTGCCCTCGAGCGCATACACCGTCCTGCCGCCCACGGAATAGCCGATGGTCGAGAGCAGCCCGCGCGAGGAGACGCACTGCGCGCCCGTGTTGAACAGAAGGAACAGTCCCGTGCCATAGGTGATCTTGCCCGTACCTGAGGCGAAGCACGCCTGCCCGACGAGCGCTGCCTGCTGATCGCCCGCCAGTCCCGCGAGCGGGACAGTGCGATGCCCGAGCGTCACCTCCCCCATGCGCGCATCGCTCGCGCGCACCTCTGGCAGGATCCCGGCAGGGATCTCAAAACGGTCGAGCAACGCCGCGTCCCAGGAAAGATCGCGGATATTGTAGAGCATTGTGCGGGAGGCATTGGTCACGTCTGTGACAAAGGACTTGCCCTGCGTCAGTTTCCAGATGAGGTAGCTGTCCACCGTTCCCACGCGCAGCCTACCCGCTTTGAGCGATGCTTGCACCGCGGGGACATGATCGATCGCCCAGCGGATCTTGCTCGCCGAGAAGTAGGCGTCGGGCACCAGCCCCGTATGCGCGTGGATGAGTTCCACCGTCTCCTTGTCCAGTGCCTCGCACCACGCCGCCGTACGACGGCACTGCCAGCCGATGGCGGGACACACCGGATCACCCGAGACGCCGTCCCACAGGACGACCGTCTCGCGCTGGTTGGTGACGCCGACGCCCGCGAGCTCGTCTCCCGCAAAGCGCGCGCAGGCGTTGAGGACATACGCCGCCTTGAAGTAGATCTCGTTGGCGTCCTGTTCTACCCATCCGGGGTGCGGGAAGCTCTGCCCCACCTCCTGTTGTGCGCGAAAGACAAACTTTTTCTCGCTTAAGTCATAGACAAAGGCACGCACGCTGGTCGTCCCGGCGTCAAGCGCAATTAGATATTTCATGTTTCCTCCCTTTCATCAAGCGGCGCGCCCGTACGGGCGCGCCGCAAACATTTTCTCCATGTCGTTGCAGCGATCGGACGCGTTTTTCAGCAACCCCTGCCGCCGCCGCCTCCGAACCCGCCGCCAAAGCCTCCGCCGAACCTTCCGCCGCCGCCCGAGCGCGAGGGACGGGAGACAAACGTTCGGCTCATGCTCGCATTGAGCGAGCGGAACATACTCGACCAGACCATGACGGTAAACAGATCGCCCGCAAAATTTCCCCTGACATAGTGCGGCGCGGGGACATCCAGCCCCTTGAACTTCTCCGTCCACTCGTCCGTGACGCCGAGCACCTGCGCATAGGGCAGAATGCGGTAAAAGAGCTCGGGATCGTCCTTGAGCATGAAGGCGATCCTGTCCTTTTCCGTGACCGTGATAAACTGCTTGAACCCGAGGATGTGCCCGAGCTTTTCGTTGTATTTCTTGTTGCGCACGACGCTCGCGCCCGCGATGCAACCGAGGCAGGCGCAGCCGAACCCGACGGCGACGAACACCCAGTGCGAGAGCGCGGGGCTGGTCATCAGAAAGCCGATAAGCGCCAGGATACAGCCGAGCACCAGCCCGCCGAGCATGCCGAAAAAGCGCGCCGATTTCCCGATCTTATGGCGGCGGTAGGTCATCAGGCGCGAGACGACAAAGGACGCAACAAAAGCCGCCGCCATTGGAAGTATGGGAGTAATCAGGAACACGGGGATACGAGCATAGGACAGGAGCAGCGCCCCCAATCCCAGCAAGACAGCTGCCAGGGTGCAGACCACCGCGGAGATCGTCCCCTTCTTGTCGTAAAAGGAGCCGTCCGCCGCCTTGACCTGCGTCTTCATGACCTCGACCGCCGTATAAAAGTTCTCTTTCAGCGAGGAGACGCGCACGACGTCGCCCGATACGAACAGATTGGCAAGGAAGGTCCTGAGATGAGCAGGAAGCTCCTGCGGAACGGGCTTTTGCGTACGGATGAGCGTGGGATCGTCCGCATCCTCCGTAAGATCGATGGTGAGGTACTCCTCGGCCGCCGCCCAAAAGACGAGCGCGCCGACGTCCTCCGAGTCGATGGAGTTGTCGATGAGCCGCCCCATGCGCAGCGGATCCATCTCCTCGGGCGCGGTGAGATTGACCGTCAGCACCAGCTGCGGCTGACGGCAGAGCACCTTTTTCAGGACAAAACAGACCGCGACCACGACGACGCTCACAAGGATCATGATGAGCAGATCGAAGTCAAACGCCGTGGTTAGGACGCCCGCTTCAAAGGAGAGATCGACCGTGACGCCCTGTCCCGGAAGAAGTCTGTCCACCGCAAAAGAAATCGTGCTTCCTGACCCCGAATCGGACGGGAAGGAGGTGCCGTAACCGCCCGCATAGATCTGATAGTCCGCCTGCGCGGGCAGCGTGACGAGCGCGCTCACGTTGTTCAGCGCCGTCTGCCAGCCGTAGCCGATGACGTCAAGCGGCAGATACCCCTCCTCCGCGAGCGCCGGCACGGTGAGCGTATAGTGCAGCGTATAGGTGCGCTCCTGCCCCGTCACGACCCCGTCTCCGCGCAGATAGTAGGAGAGAAACCCGTCCTCAGTCTCAAAATGGGGCGAGAAATCGGCGTGATCACATTCCGCGGTGATATCCGAGTAGGTGACGCCGCCGTCCGTCGCAAAGTCGCGGATGATGCCGTGCGAATCGTATCCGGAGAAAGAGACGCGGATCTCCTCGCGCACGGAGACGGTGCGGTCTGTGTGCACATTCATCTCAACGGTATACTGCTCGACGGTGAAGTCATACGCGCCCGCAGCAGATGCCGCAGTACGCGAAAAAATGGGCGAGGTGCCCCCCGCCCAGATGCAGACCGCAAGCAAAATGAGGGCAACGAGGGCAAGCGCTCCCGTCCGCTTTCTCGGTTTCATATTGCTCTCCCTTCGATCAGAACTTGACGGCGGGCGCCTTGCGCTCCTCCGCGGAATCGAGTTCAAAATAGGTACGCTTTTCCAGCTTCATGCGCTTTGCGACGAGGTTGGACGGGAAGGTATCGATGGCGACATTGATGGTCTTGACCGTGCCGTTATAGTAGCGGCGGGCGGACGCAAGCTCGTTTTCAATGGAGGTCAGCTGACGCTGCAAGTCCATGAAATTGGAGTTCGCCTTGAGCTCGGGATACGCCTCCTGCAGCGCAAACAGCGATTTGAGCGTGCCCGTGAGCGCATTTTCCGCCGCCATCTTGGCGTCGCCCGTCGCCGTCATTGCCGCATTGCGCGCCGCGATGACCGCCTCCAGCGTCCCGCTCTCGTGCTTTGCATAGCCCTTGACCGTCTCCACCAGGTTGGGAATGAGGTCATAGCGCTTTTTGAGCTGCACGTCGATGGTCGCCCAGCCCTCTTCCACAAGGTTTTTGAGATTTTGCAGTTTGTTGTAGGTGGAAATATACCACGCGACGACAGCGATGATCAGCACGACAACGACGACAGCGATGACGATGCCGACGATCGCGCCGGTCGAAATAGCCAACAGATGATTCATAGTCTCCTCCTGAAATTCCTGCACCCATTATACAATATTCCCGCGGCAATTTCAAGATGCACGACGAAAAAAAGTGCGCCGCCCGCAAAATTTTTGCGGGCGGCGCCAAATTCACGCCATAGACAGAATGCTCTTGTAGATGCTGGTGTCGGCATCCAGGAAGGTATTGAAGAGCACCTTGATGGGCACGTCCCTGTTGCGCATCTTCCATTGCAGGACGGCGCCCGCGGCAAGCTCCGCCGCCTCCGCGCGCGGAAAGCTGAACACGCCCGTCGAAATGCAGCAAAAGGCAATGCTCTTCAGCCCCGCTTCCGCAGCCGTATCCAGGCAGGCGCGGTAGCACGCGCGCAGCAGCCCTCGGTCGCGCTCGGTGACCTCGCGGCGGATCATGGGCCCGACGGTGTGCAGCACATAGCGGGAGGGAAGATTATAGGCGCGCGTGATCTTGCAGTCGCCGCACTCCTCCTGCCTGCCCTGCGCCGCGATGAGCTTGGCGCAGTCGTCGCGCAGCTGCATGCCCGCCGCCGAATGAATGACGTTGTCGATGCAGTTGTGCCCGGGCAGAAAGCACCCCAGAAGCCCGCTGTTGGCGGCGTTGACGATGCCGTCCACCGCAAGGCGGGTGATGTCCCCCTGCCACAATCCGATGCCGTTCTCGCCGAAGGAGAGATCTGTTTCCTCCACGATGCCGCGCTCGATGCTCTCCGTCCAGAACAGCCTGTCCTGCATCGCGAGGACGTCCGAGGGCACGGGGTGCGCGGGGCGCTCGTTCATTGCCGCACGGATAAGGGCGCGCTTTTTTTCCGCCGTCGCGCTGAACGCGGCAATCATGCCCCGCTCGCGCAGCAGCCATTTGAGGAGTGCGTCCGTCAGTTCTTCGCGTTCCTCCCCCTCCACCGTCTGCGGACGGGGATAGGGAGAAAGGTTGACCGTCTTTTGTGACAGCTCAAAGGAGGTCATCAGAGGTTCCCCTTGTTGTAGTTGATGAGGCAACCTGCGAGCAAAATCTTGCGTTCCTCTGCGGTGAGCGTGCCCAGTTCAAGTGCGATGTCATGCGTCTTGCCGCCCGAGATGACCTTGGCGACGACGCGCTCCTCGCCCGTTGCGACCGCGTCCGCAATGTTCGGGATATAGAGATAGTCCCCCATTTTGAGGTCGATCTTCTTGGTCGTGAAGGGCAGCATACCCCAGTTGATGAGGTTGGAGCGATAGCGCTTGGTCGCATACTCGATGCAGATATTGGCAACGCCGCCCAGAACGCGCTGGCAGGACGCCGCCTGCTCGCGCGCGGAGCCGTCGCCCGGCTTGTTGGAGACGACGACGCTGCCGTAAATCGTCCCCTCCCCGGGCACGAAGCCGCCCAGGTCTTTTGACACCTCTTCGGGCAGCGCGCCCGTCTCGCGGCGCGCCTTCTCCTCCGCCATGACCGCCTTGGCACGAGCGACATAGCCGGGGTCCTTCCTGGAGAGCGCGAACTCCGCGAGCTTCATGGGATTGGAGCGGTACGAGCTGGTCTCGCCCGAGGGAATGAGTTCGTCCGTCGTCGTGACGGGATCCTTGAGGACGGAGACGACCTTCATCAGAAGGTTCTTGCCCAGCGCGATCTGCTCGGGCCAGTCGGCAATGTTGGGACCATACACGAGCTGCGCCGCGGGATCGGGATTGCCGACGCCGTGATAGACGCGGTTTTCGTAGATCTTGCCGTCAAAGCGGTACTTCCTGATGCGCTTGTTGTAGTTGTAGTCGAGCGCGGACGTCAGAACGCCGCCGTTCGCCGCCGTCGCCGCGATCGATCTGGCATCCATCAGCTCGACCGCCGCAAGCTGTCCCTGTGCGGGCTTGCTGCCCTCGCGGTTTTCAAAGTTGCGCGTCGTGTGGCGGATGGAGAGCGCGTTGTTGGCGGGCACGTCCCCCGCGCCGAAGCAGGGACCGCAGAAGGCTGTCTTGACGATGACGCCCGCATCAAAGAGCGTGCTGACATAGCCGCCCTCGGTGAGCGCCTTGTAGACGGGCTGAGAGGCGGGATAGACGCTGAGCGCAAACGCGCCCGTGCCGACCGAGCCGCCGCGCAGGATCTCCGCCGCCTCGGCGACGTTCTCATAGCCGCCGCCCGCGCAGCCGGCGATGACGCCCTGAT
This sequence comes from Candidatus Gallimonas intestinigallinarum, assembly GCA_019116405.1. Next base: position 6,986 of record DXBS01000002.1, read on the forward strand.
CGACGTACACCTTGCCGTCCCTGACCTTGTCGGTGAGCGTGAAGGAGTCGTCGCCCTTGATCTTCCTGCCCTGCTCCTCCACCTTTTTGAGGATCTCGACGGGGTTTGCGAGGAACTCGCGGATGGTATAGGCGTTGGAGGGATGGAAGGGAAGCGCGATCATCGGCTCGACGCGCGAAAGATCGATCGTGACGGCGCCGTCATAGTAGGCGGGCTGCGTCACTTTGAGCTCCTTGTAATCCCCCTCTCTGCCGTGGATCGCAAAATATTCATGCGTCTTTTCGTCCGTCTCCCAGATGCTGGAAAGACAAGTGGTCTCCGTCGTCATGACGTCGATGCCGATGCGGTAGTCCATGGAGAGGTTGGCAATGCCGGGGCCGACGAACTCCAGGATCTTATTCTTGACAAAGCCGCTCGCAAAGGTTGCCTTGACGAGCGCGATCGCGACGTCCTGCGGACCGACGCCTTTTCTGAGCTTGCCCTTCAGGTACACCGCGATGACGGGCGGACGCTTGACGTCATACGTCTGTTTTAAGAGCTGTTTGACGAGCTCGGGTCCGCCCTCGCCCACCGCCATCGTGCCGAGCGCGCCGTAGCGGGTGTGGGAGTCCGAGCCGAGGATCATCGCGCCGCACTTTGCCGCGCACTCGCGCATGTACTGGTGGATGACCGCAAGGTGCGCGGGGACGTAGTCGCCGCCGTACTTTTGGGCAGCCGAGAGACCGAAGACGTGGTCGTCCTCATTGATGGTGCCGCCCACCGCGCACAGGGAATTGTGGCAGTTGGTGAGCGTATAGGGAAGGGAAAAGGAGGTGAGCCCGCTCGCCTTTGCCGTCTGAATGATGCCGACATAGGTGATATCGTGCGAGGCGATCGCGTCAAAGCGGATCTTTAAGTTCTCCTCGTCCCCTGCGTTGTGCGCCTTGAGAATGGCATAGGAGAGCGTGTTCTTGACCGCTTCCTCCTTTTTATCCTGCGTGAAGAACGCCTGCGACTCCTTGACGATGCGCCCGTCCATATAGTAGACGCCCTGTTTGATGAGTTTGACCATATCAGCCTCCGTCCTTTGATAAACTATGTGATAGTACCATTATAGTAAATTTCGGCATTTTTTTCAAGCGTTCGCGCCCTTTTGCGGGAAAAAGTTTTTTCCAGTCCCCGCCTGCGCGATGCCGTATATGAAAATTGCGCCGATCGTGCGTACCGTCTTGCTTTTTTTGTATAAATCTGCTATACTGAACGCATGAAAAAGTCGCGCAATATCACCGAAGTCGAACAGACGCCGGGCGTCATCGCGCCCGAGCTTCCCTCGGCGCCGGAGCAGCTTGTCCGCTCCGAGCCCGACCGTTCGCGCACGCCCCGTCCCGCGAAGCGCTACCGCTACCGCTTTTCGCCCGTCATTTTTGGCGCACTCCTGTTGGGACTCGCGCTGTGCATCGCGGGCTTCGCGCTGACGACATGGTTTTTCGCCAACTTCCTCTCGGGCGGCGATCTCTCCAACGTCTATGAGTGGCTGCAATATACGCTCTTATATGTGGCGAGCGTCGGCATCGGGCTGTTCATCGTCGCCGTGCTGCTGCGCTCGGAATATGTGCTGACGGACAGCGCGCTCATCGTGCGCCTAGGCTTTCTCAGGAGCCGGACGCCGCTGGAGGACATTGTCTCCATCCACCTCTTCCGCGGCGCGAACAAGCTGGTCGTGTACTTTGACGGCATCAGGAACAATTACCTGGTCATCGTCATCAAGGAGAGTCTGTACAACGACTTTGTTCACGAACTGACCACCCGCAACGAAAAGATCGGCTTCTCCTTCTCGACGCCCGAGGAGGAGGAAGAGATCAGAAAAAAGAAGTGACGCAAACGCCGCCGCCCGAAGTGTGATATGCACCCCAAAAGTTGGACAGACTTTAGGGGGTGCATATTTTTATGTCAAAAGGAAAAAGATTTCAAACAAAATACTCGTCAGAATTCAAGATAGCTGTTATAATGGATATGCGCGAAAACCACAT
>DXBS01000029.1 GCA_019116405.1 Candidatus Gallimonas intestinigallinarum
TGATCCTTGCCGTTCAGTGGCTGGGGGCGCTGTACGCCTTCTGCACGTTTCTTATCTGCATCATCGTCGTGTGCTGGTGCAAACTTGCACGCGTCGGCTACCGCACGCTCGGCAAAAAACTGCCGCCCGAAGCGCCGCCCAAGGAGGAAAAGCCGCCCGAGCCCGTCTACTATCTCGTCGAGCGCAAAAAAAAGCGCGTGAAGACGGAATACTCCGACCCCAAGCGCATTCAGTTCAAATAAGGCAAACGCTATCATGCAAGGGAATGCGAAATGTTTGGCTTTTGCCGAACAATCGCAACAAACACCTTGTTGCGAGGAAAAGTCCCGCCAAAGGCGTGGTTTCTATTTCCCTTACGCGACCGTATCAGCCCTCGAAGCGCTCAATGTTCTTTCCCGAATCCCAGAGGCGCTCCAGATAATAATACAGGCGGGACTCCTCATTGAAGATATGCACGACGACGTCGCCGTAGTCGAGCACGCCCCATCTGCCCTCGCGCAGCCCCTCTTTGCGAAGAGGCACAAGGTCTTCCTTTTCCAGCTTTTCCTCAACGGCGTCGCCGAGCGCGCGCACCTGCGTCGTACTGCGGCCGCTCGCGATGACAAAATAGCTGCACACGACCGTCTGATCGGCAACATCCAGAATGACAATGTCCTGCGCCTTCTTTTCCGAGAGCGCCTTTGCGCATGCAAGTGCAAGTTCGTGTCCGGTCATTTGAAATTCCTCCATAAAAATATTCAATAAGTTGTTAAAATTCAAATATTATGTCTGACATAGTACTGTGCAAACATCGATTATTTGCCTTTTACAACACCCTTGATCCAGCGATATGCCTCTTTTGTGAGCGGATAGACGGGTTTCCCCTCTTCCTTTAAATAGTCATTCTGCTGGCGCAGTGCATGATACAGGCACATATCGAGATCCTTCCAATACCAATCCCGCAGTTCATTGACGCCCGGAAAGTCGCGCCCGTCCTCCAACATGTCGGCAAGATAGACGAGCATGCCAAGCTTTGTCATGCCCGCCTTGCCGCTCGTATGATAGCGGATCGCGTCGAGCACCTCTTCATCGTCGACCTGAAACAATTTCTGCGCCAAAAACGCCCCTGTATATTGGTGCATTACGGGCGTGGGGACATTCTCCGGCGGCATAAATCCCTCTAAAAGCGGCGAATCGGGCGGGACATACTTCCCGCAGTCGTGCAGCGCGGAGGCAAGCAGCGCCTTCCCCTCCGACACGCCGACGCTCGCAGCCCGCGCAACCGCCATGCGCGCAACGCGGCAGCTGTGCTCCCTGCGCGCCTCCTTTTCGAGCGCCAACGCAGGCGCGATCGCAGGATGCGTATAGAGATCGTTTTCTTTGACATAGCGATAGACCTCGTCATCCAGCCCCGCGGGGCGCTTCCCGAACGCGAGATCGACGCGCAGCAAACGCGACGCGACCGCCTCGCCCGTAAACGGAACTACAACATAGTCCTTGCCGAAGCGTTTTCGAAATCGCTCGCGCAGCGACGCGGGGTCTCCCGTACCCCTGCCGCACGCCGCAAGCGTGACATTCGCAAGGATATTGTCGGGATTTTTCCAGGTAAAGAAGTCTTCCAGCATGTCCGATCCGACGAGAAAGTAGCGCTCGGTATCCGGATAGCGCTGCGCAAACTCCCGACAGGTCAGATAACTGTAGCTCGTTCCTTCCGCCCTGATCTCGAAATCGCTCACCGTCACCCAGGGAAGATCACGGAAGGCGATGCGACACATGGCAAGGCGCGCATTCCCGTCCGCCGAGGCTCCCCAGGACTTGTGCGGCGCCCTGCCCGCAGGCATGACGATGACCCGATCGAGCCCGAGCGCCTCTTTCGCCGCCAGGACGTAATGTCTATGCTCCAAATGCACGGGATCGAACGATCCGCCGAAAAGCGCAATCTTCATATCTGCATTATACTATAGATTTTTCCTCATTGCAAGTTTAATCAAAGAAATACATGGCAAAAATCAAACCATGAAAAAATTTGATTTGCCTCTGATCACCGATACGATCTTCTATACTGCGGCGTGCTGGTTTGTCTGCGTCGGACTCTTGCGCTGGCTGGACGTCGCCACCTGGGCATGTTTTACTGCCGCGACCCTGATCGCCCTTGCCGCCGGCACCGTTCTCTTTCTCCTGCTCTCGGGCAGACACCGCAGACGCGCCCTCAGTAAACGCCAGCAGGAGGAGAAAGAAAAGCTCATGCTGCATCTCACCCTGGAACAGGACGACGCCGTGCGTACCCTTCTCGCGAACGCCTTGCGCGCAGACGGGAAAGAAGTCACCTTGCAGGACGACACGATTCTACTCGATGATGCGCCCCTCATCCCCGTCTTTACCATGCAGCCCGTATCGGCGGACACCGTCGCCCGCCTGCTTAAAACCTATGGGAAAAACCCCTTCATCCTCGCCTGCAACGCACTCACACCCGAAGCGGAGCGACTGCTTTCTTCCTTTTCGCGGAGCGCTATGCCAGGAGAGGAGATCTATGCGCTGTTTTCCCGCACGGACACGATCCCCGAAACACTCATCTGCGGCGAGATCCCGCGGCGCACCGCGCGTACGCGGCTCCGTATTGCCTTTTCCAAGCGCAACGCCTATCCCTTCTTTGTCAGCGGCGCGGGACTGCTCGTCATGAGCTTGTTTGTCTTCTTCCCGATCTACTATCTGGTAACGGGCAGTCTGCTGCTCATCGCCTCCGTCTGCATCCGCGCATTCGGCTATGCATGAGCCAAGATTGACACAGATGCAATGTACTATGTCTGACATAGTACACAAAATATCGGCATTTTTCCACAAAAAATCCCTCTTTTGAGGGATTTTTATAGTTTATGAGAGGGAACAGATCGCCTCTGCGATCGTATGGACGACGTCCGAGGGGTCGACCGAATATTCCCCCATCTTGCTTGCCGCGATCTCCCCCGCACGCCCCAAGAGGAAGCTTGCCGCACACCCTGCCTCAAAGGGCGGGATTTTGCGCGCGCAGATACCGGAGAGCAGCCCGGAGAGCACGTCCCCGCTTCCGCCCTTGGCAAGCGCAGGCGAGCCGGTGGGATTGATCGCGACCCGCGCGCCGTCCGTAATGATCGTGCGATTGTTCTTCAAAAGGACGGTCAGCTGATTTTCCTGCGCAAAGCTGCGCGCCCCCTCCACGGCATTGGCGAGGATCTCCCCGACGGGCTTTCCCGTCAGGCGCGAAAATTCTTTGGGATGCGGCGTTACGATGACGCGGCAGGATTTTTCTTTGAGTACTTCCACGCCGTACGTTGCAATGGTATTCAGCGCGTCTGCATCGAGGATGAGCGTCCCCGTGTACGCGCCGAGCAGTTCCGCAAGATAGGCGTACAGACGCTCGCTGATGCCCGTCCCCATGCCGATCGCGATGCTGTCCGAGGCGAGAATATCGCCGTCGATCGCCTTGAAGGGGCGCAGCACCACGGCGGGAAGCCGCCCGATCATATAGGGAAACAGCTCCTCCGTGACGCACAGTTTGGTATAGCCCGCGCCCGACTTCAGACACGCGCCCGCCGCCAGAAATGCCGCGCCGCTGTAGGTGCCGCCCGCAAGAATGGTCGCCGTTCCGTACGTTCCCTTGTGCGAATTGGAGCGGCGCTTGGGAAAGAGCGCCTTGACGTCCGCATTTTCCCAGACTTCGGCGCCTGTCTCCGCGGGCGAAATGCCGATGTCCGCGACGGTAATCCTGCCCGCATAATCCGCGCCGTCCGCAAGCAGAAGCGCCTGTTTGCACTGTCCCATTGTGACGGTCTCGTCCGCCGCGACGCAGGGGCTTCCGGCAATCCCGCCCTCCATGAGCCCGCTGGGAAGATCGCACGCGATGACATATGCGCCGCTGCCCATGATAAAATTGACGAGCGCGGCGTTTTCGCCCTCGATGGCGCGCGTCAGCCCCGTCCCGAACAGACAATCGACGATCATGGCATACCTGCGGCGCGGAATGCGTCCCAACACTTCGCCCTGATACTTTGCGCGAACCGCTTCGCAGTCGGCGGAAAATTTCTTTGCAAGGCACAGGACAGCGACATCCTCGCCGCGCTCCTGCAAGATACGCGCCGCGACAAACCCGTCGCCGCCGTTGTTGCCGCCGCCGCAAACAAAGAGCACATCGCCCGCCCCCCTTGCACGCATGGCAGCGCTGACCGCCTCTGCAAGCGCCGCGCCCGCGCGCTCCATGAGAATAAGGGACGGCGTGCCCGCCGCGATCGTCGCCGCGTCGGCGCGCCGCATCTGTTCGTTGGCATATGCGTATTTCATACTTCCTCCTCCGCCACGTCAAGCTGCGCGCGGACCGTCTCCAGGGCAGCGCGCGCCGTGTCATAATCAAAGCCCTTGGAGAGCAGATGGGCATACGCCTTGCGCACGACCTCGGGCGAAAGCTGCTTATTGCGCAGATACTTTTTGAGCACTGCAGCCGCGGCGTCCGTCTCGTCCGCGATCTCCCCGAGCGCAGCGTCAATGCTCTCGTCTGCAACGCCCTTTTTTCGGAGTTCCATGCGGATGAGGCGGCTGCCCTTGCGCTTTCCCGCGCTCTCGGCATACGACTTTGCGTACGCCGTGTCATCGAGGAAACCGTAGCCCTTCATCTTTTCGACGACGTAGTCCGCAACATCCTGCAAGTACCCCTTGCGGCGCAGAAAGTCGCGCACGTCGCGCTCCGTCTTCATGGACGCGGAGATGTGCGTGAGCGCCTTGTCGAGCGCCGTCTGCTTCTCGCCCGCCAGCTGAAGCGCGGAGAGCTCCTCTTCGGTGACGACGCTTCCGACCTTCAGCCGATGCTCCATGACAGTCAGAAGCTGCATGCCACAAAAGAACCTGCCGTCCACTTCGATATTGCAGCGCGCCGCATCGTGTTTTTGCGGCGTGATCGCAGTGATCTCCATACTATAATACGCCGCTCCAGGTCCTGTTTTCCCGGAACCAGTCGGTGTCTTTGAGGACGGTATCGTTATTGCTGCACCAGAGTTTGAGCGTCTTTGATCCCTCGTCCTCGCCGCTGCCGTAGTAGAATACGATATCGCCGTTCATATCACAAAATCCGTTTGTCGCCTCGTCCCACATGATGGTCACATAGATATAGCTCGTGTACGCGCCCACGCGATCGATAAACGCCTGCGTCGGGAAGATATTCTCCTCCGCGGCGCCGTATTCGTTGTAGCCCGCGCAGCAACAGACCGCAACGTAATCGGGCGTAATCACTTCGAGCAGTGCGTTGGTGGACGACGTCTTGCTGCCGTGGTGCCCCGCCTTGTACAGGACAACGTGCGGGAGCTCGTTGTTCTCGACGAGCCGCTCTTCGCCGTCCTCCTCCAGATCGCCCGTGAACAGGTAGTGATTTGTCCCGTCCCCCAGTTCCTGCGAGAGCAGCATGCAGACGGAATAGTCGTTCTCGTCACTTGCTTCGTGGTCGTAATAATAGTTGTACAGGATATTCATGGAGATGCTTCTCGCATCGTCCAGATAGTATGTGCGGCTTGCGCCACCCCTTTCGTTCCAGCAATCGGAACCTGTGTAGATCTCGGCGCCCTGCTCCTCGGCATAATCGACCGCCGTCTCAAAGCGGGCATAGAGCGTGGGATTGCCCGCCTCCGTCTCCAATTCCTTATTGGTGCGGTCAAAGCGGATGATCGTGCCGATCTCATAGCTGTAAAGAATCCCGTTGTACTCGCCGCCCGAACTCGTCCCGACAAGCCCCGCAATATGATCGGTGTCCGCATGGGTGGCGATGACATATTCGATGACGCCGTCCGTGCAATACCCTTCCAGATACTCCTTGATCGCGGCGACGTTCCCCTGCGTAGGCCCAGCGTCGATCAGCACCTCTGTATCGCCGACCTTGATGAGCGTGCAATCGCCGCTCGCCCTGACTTCGGGCGCGATGAAGTGAATGGAGAGATCGGCAGAGACGATCTCCTCCATGTTGCCGCTGACCGCCTCTTCAGGCGGCGTATTGCCCGAATCATCGTCCGAGGGGCACGTCGTCCCGATGCCGAGGCTATGTAAAAATTCGCCGATGGTCATCCCCTTGCTGTAGATGAGGAAGTACCAGCAGACGCCGAGCACGATCGCAATGACGAGGACGATCGCCACGACGGCGATGATCATTTGCTTTTTCTTTTTACTACTGCGTCTTGCCATGCATCACCTCAGTAGCAGAGCTTTACAAAACTCC
>DXBS01000030.1 GCA_019116405.1 Candidatus Gallimonas intestinigallinarum
ACGCGCAAAGGACCGCACGAAACGTGCGGTCGATGCGATTACATTTCCTTTTTTCGCAGGACGAGCCAGCAGCTTATTCCAAAGACGGCGACGCCTGCTGCGCCCGCGATCATGCACTTGCCGATGCCCTCGCCCGTCCGCCAGAACAGCTCGGTCGCGTTCTGCATGTCCATGAAGTGACCGGGCATCCAGTCGGCAATGCCGGCGAACACATCCACCCGATAGCCGACATAGCGGAATATCTCGGGAATGAGGATCATCACAAGCAGCCACACGAGGATGCCGACGAAACCGCGGTCGGTCATGTTGACGCACAGCAGCGCGAGAATGAGCGAGGCGATTGCCGTCGGAAGCACGCAGAGCACCTGGCGGATGACTTCCGTGCCCGCGATCGTCGCATCAAAGTCGAGCAGCGCATAGGCGCATGCAAAGTAGACGCCCAGCGTCACGACCATGGCAGCAAGACTAACGATAGTGCTGACGACAAACTGTCCTGCGAGCAGCTTTTCCCGCGAGACGCCGAACGCAACGGCGTTTTTGAGGTTCCCATTCTTGCCCGCGCCCTCATACAGCACATAGACGATCAGAAGCGCCGCAAACGGGTAGAGCAAGGGAAGCTGGAGCAGAAACTGCATCGCAAAGGAAGTGTTGTCATAGGCGAAGTCGGGCGAAACCGCGCCGAAGCAGGCGAGCACCGCGTTGATGAGAATGGCGCATGCGGCAAGCAGGGCGAGCGTCACATAGATGCCCTTGCTGTGAAAGACTCTGTAAAATTCGCTCCTGATATAGTTAAGCATGGTGCCCCTCCTTGAGATTCATGTAGTAGTCCTCCAAAGAGCAGGCATGATGCTCCAGTTCGGAGACAAGGATGCCGTGTTCGGCTGCAAGTTTGCTGAATTCGTATGCAGGCGCCGCATCGTACAGCCTGATCTTATTGTCGGGCGTGACGATATAGCGCGTCTGCGGGCGCTCCTTATCCAGAATCGCAGCGAATGCCGCCACGTCGGAGAGCGCAATCTCCAGATAGTCCACGCACTTTTCCGTGAGCTCGCGGATGCCGATCTCCTCGACCAGCTTCCCCTTTGCGAGAAAGCCGAACGTCGTCGCCGTCTGCTGCAATTCGGAGAGGATATGGCTGGAGAGAAGAATGGTGATATTCTTCTGCGTGTTCAGTGATCTGAGCAGCTCGCGCATCTCGTGGATGCCGCTCGGATCCAGCCCGTTGATCGGCTCATCTAAAATGAGGATCTGCGGCTCACCGATCAGTGCAATGGCAAGCCCCAGGCGCTGCTGCATGCCCATGGAGAGCGATTTGCACTTCGCCTTTGCCTTGTCGGACAGTCCGACCAGTTCGAGGATTTCGCCCAATTTGCGCTTATCGGGAATGCCCTTGAGCATCCGGCAGTACTCGATATTTTTCTCCACCGTGAGCGAGGGGAAACACCCCACCCGCTCGATCATCGCCCCGACCTGCCGCCGCGCCGCGTTCAGCTCATGCGCGCTCTGGCTGCCAAGGAGATGCACCGTGCCTTCATCGCACCAGATATGCCCCACCAGCGCCTTAAGAAGCGTCGTCTTGCCCGCGCCGTTGTCGCCGATGAGCCCGTAGATCTCCCCGCGGCGCACGCGGATGGAGACCTGATCGAGCGCCCGCAGCTTTCCGTAGCGTTTGCAGGCATTCTGCGTTTCGATCACACAATCCGTCACTTTTCTCAACCTCCTGTCCTGTGCGGCTGTACCGCTCGTGACGCATAGAGCATACCACACCGCCGGTCAATAAGTCCTCAAGAAATGGTCAAGAAAGTGTCAAGATTTTACGAGGCGGAATCCGATACCGTACACCGACTGGATATACTCCTCATCGGGGTCCGCCTCTTTGAGCTTTTTGCGCAGGTTGCTGACGTGGACGTTGACCGTGTGGTCAGTGCCGTAGTAGCCGTCCTTCCAGACCTCCTCGTACAGCCGCTCGCGCGAGAACACCTTTCCGGGGCTGCGCATCAGCGTCAGCAGAAGATCAAACTCGATCGCCGTCAGCGTCAGCTCCTGCCCGCACACCTCGACCCGCCTGAGCTCGGGATAGACGGCGATGTTCTTGCAGACGAGCGCCTCCTCAGGCGCGCTTTTCTTTCTCCTGCGCAGGACGACCCTGACGCGCGCGAGCACCTCGTCCGGCGCAAAGGGCTTTGTGATATAGTCGTCCGCGCCGCCGTCGAGCAGCCCGACCTTGTCGGTGATGCCGTCCTTTGCGGAGAGAATGATGACGGGAATGTCGCTCCCCGGCTCGCCGCGCAGTTTTGCAAACACCTGCTCCCCCGACATGCCGGGAAGCATGAGATCGGAGAGAATGAGATCGGGCGTCGCGGTCTTGAGCAGGAGCAGCGCCTCCGTCCACGAATAGGACTGAAGCACGTCATAGCCCGCGCCTGACAGAATACGTTTGAGCAGATCATTGATATCGCTGTCATCCTCGATGACGAGAATACTTTGCCGCATAGTTTTCTCCTTTTGTGTTCTGCACAAGTGTACCACACGGAAGCGGCATTGTCAAATACGTCCATAAATTTTACGGCGCGGCGCACAAGATTGTGCGCCGCGCCGTCCCCCCCATAATGCATTATGCTGCAAAGATGATGCGGATATAACAGATATTGATGCAGAGATCGTCTGACGTGATGTCCAGCGTCAGCGTGCCGTCCGTGACGGTGATAACCTCGGAGGTTAGCACGGCATTCACTGCCGCGTCCATGAAGATCGCCTCGCCGTTCGCCGTCACCGTGGGAGCCTTGGAGCAGTTCCAGGGGTCGGTGAAGTACATTTCGACGACGTACTCCCCTTCCGGAAGTTCAAAGGAGTATTGCAGATTCCTTGCGACGCCGCTCTCGTACTGGTTCTTGGTATAGTGTAAGGGAAAAATACGAACCACGCTTTTGGCGGCGCCCTTTCGGCATCTTTCCGCTCATCTTCCTTGCAATACTTGAGTATTGCGGCGTCATCTTCGCAAAAATCTGGCACGGAATTGCGCTCGCCAAAAGTGCTGCGCAATCAAAAGCGGCAAGATGTGCGTCTCAGACGCGGCGAAGTCCGCAGCGCGTGCCCGGTGGCACGGGCAAGGGCTTCAACAAAGTATGAGCGTACAGTTTCCGCTTTTGATC
>DXBS01000031.1 GCA_019116405.1 Candidatus Gallimonas intestinigallinarum
ATGACGGTCTGCCCATGGGCGATCTCTCCTTTACGCTCGCAGAGACAGAGAACGTCGCCACACCGTATGATCCCTATGACGGAGGATTCTCTACGCTGACCTCCGTGCTCATCCTTCTGGGTGCTGTCGCGGGCATTGCCGTCGTCACGGTGGTTGTCGTGCTCGTTATCCGCCACCGCAACAAAAAAGCGGTCGAAGAACAGCAGCGACGTCTGGACGGGATGCGCGCGCAGAACGGAAAAGTTGATATTGACCGCGATTCTCCCGGCGGAGAAGCGGACAAGAAATAGAGCATATCAAGGGGACGCGCGGCGTCCCCTTTGCATATGCAATTTTGGTGGACTTTTTGCACACAATGTGCTATAATGTTGCGCGCAATCAGACAACATATTGTGCAGGCGCTCCCTGTGGGCGCTCTGTCATGGAGCAAAGAACATGTTAGAATTACAGCATATCAGCTTTGTCGCCGCGGACGGCGACAGCAATAAAGAGATCCTGAACGATGTCTCCTTCCGGGTGGAGGAGCCCTTTGTCGCGATCACCGGCCCCAACGGCAGCGGAAAATCGACGCTCGCCAAGATCATTGCGGGCATTCTGACGCCGTCGGAGGGCAAGATCCTTCTGGACGGAGAGGATATCACGGGGCTCTCCGTCACTGACCGCGCCCGCCGCGGCATCTCATATGCCTTCCAGCAGCCCGTCCGCTTCAAGGGGCTTACCGTCAAGGACCTCGTCTCTCTGGCGGCGGGGAAGCGCCTCACGGTGAGCGACGTGTGTTCCTATCTCTCCGAAGTGGGGCTGTGCGCAAGGGACTATATCGACCGCGAAGTCAATGCGTCGCTCTCGGGCGGGGAACTCAAGCGCATCGAGATCGCGACCGTGCTCGCGCGGGAAAAGAGCCTCACCGTGTTTGACGAGCCGGAGGCGGGCATCGATCTGTGGAGCTTTCAGAATCTCATCACGGTGTTTGAAAAGATGCACGAGCGCACCAAGGGCAATATCCTGATCATCTCCCACCAGGAGCGCATTTTGAGCATTGCGGACAGGATCATCGTCATTGCAAACGGCAAAGTACAAAAGAACGGCAGCAGGGAGGAGGTGCTCCCAGGGCTGCTGGCTGCGCGGGCATGTCCCGCTCTTACGAAGTGAGGTAACTATGGACGAACTGGAAAAAATGCTGCTCATGCAGATCGCCGACATGCACAAGGTGCCGGACGGTGCTTACAATATCAGAAAGAACGGTGAGGCGGACGGTCGCCGCAGCACGCCGCATATCCGCATCGAGAGCCGAAAGGATGGCAAAGCGGGCATCGATATCTTTATTTCGGGCGAGACGAAGGGGGAGAGCGTTCATATTCCCGTCGTCATCACCGAGACGGACTACAAGGAGCAGGTATACAACGATTTCTATGTGGAGGACGGCGCGGACGTGCTCATCATCGCGGGCTGCGGCATCCATAATTGCGGGCAGGCGACGAGCGAGCACAGCGGCATCCATACCTTCCATGTCGGGAAAAACGCCAAGGTGAAGTATGTGGAAAAGCACTACGCCTCGGGCGACGGCAACTGCGAGAACGTCATGAATCCGACGACGGATATCCGTCTGGGAGAGAACGCCCGCCTGGAGATGGAGACGACGCAGATCAAGGGCATTGACTCCACCGTCCGCACGACGCGCGCCGTGCTGGAGGCGGGCGCAGAGCTCGTCATCCGCGAAAAGATCTACACCCACGGCAAGCAGTTTGCAAAGACGGATTTTTCCGTCCGGCTCAACGGCGACGGTGCGGGGGCGGACGTCGTGTCCCGTTCGGTCGCGGCGCAGTCGTCGCGGCAGGAGTTCTATCTGCGCATTGACGGCAACGGCAAGTGCCACGGGCACAGCGAGTGCGATGCCATCATCATGGACGAGGCGCGGGTCGTCGCGATCCCCGCGCTCGCAGCAAACAATGTGGATGCGGAACTCATCCATGAGGCGGCGATCGGAAAGATCGCAGGCGAGCAGTTGTTAAAGCTCATGACGCTCGGGCTCACGGAGCAGGACGCAGAGGAGCAGATCATCAAGGGATTCCTGAGCTGATCGGAAAAAATTATGAAAATCGGGGATGCGCCGCAAAAGTACGCGCGTTTTCCCGATTTTTTTTGTGTGTCCGCAAAAAAAATTTCCAACAAAAGGGGTGTCAAGAAAAATTTACAGGCTTTTTTCGCAATTATATTGACAACCTTCCTTGGAAGGGGTATAATGAAAGCAGAAAACATGTTCAGGAGGAATTCATGAGCAACGAAATCATTCCCGAGAAGAAGCCTTTGACGGAAGAGTATCTGAAGAAGATGGATGCTTACTGGCGCGCTGCAAACTATCTTGCCGCCGCACAGCTCTATATGCTGAAAAATCCTCTTCTTCGCGAACCTTTGACGCGCGACCAGGTCAAGAAGAAGATCGTCGGACACTGGGGTACCGTTCCCGGACAGAACTTTGTCTATGTCCACCTCAACCGCGTCATCAAGAAGTTTGACCTTGACCTCATTCTCCTTTCCGGCCCCGGTCACGGCGGCAACTTCTTTGTCGCAAACTCCTATCTGGAAGGAACCTACAGCGAAGTCTATCCCAACGTCTCCGAAGATGAGGAGGGTATGACCAGGCTGTGCAAGCAGTTCTCCTTCCCCGGCGGCATCTCCTCGCACGTTGCGCCCGAGACGCCCGGCTCCATCAACGAGGGCGGCGAGCTCGGTTATTCCCTTGCGCACGCATTCGGCGCGGTGTTCGATAACCCCGACCTGATTGCGGCGACCATCGTCGGCGACGGCGAAGCGGAGACCGGTCCTCTTGCAACAGCATGGCACTCCAACAAGTTCCTGAACCCCGTGACGGACGGCGCGGTCCTGCCCATCCTTCACCTCAACGGCTTCAAGATCAACAATCCCACCGTGTTCGCCCGTATTTCCAAGGACGAAGTCAAGAGCTATTTCCACGGCTGCGGCTACAAGCCCTACTTCGTGGAAGGCCACGAACCCATGGAGATGCACAGAAAGATGGCGGAGACGCTGGATAAGTGCATCAAGGAGATCAAGGAGATCCAGAGAAAGGCGAGAGAGGAAGGCTGCACCGATCGCCCTGTTTGGCCCATGATCATTCTCCGCACGCCCAAGGGCTGGACGGGGCCCAAGGTCGTCGACGGCAAGCACATCGAAGGCAGTTACCGTGCGCACCAGGTCCCGATCACGATGGAGAAGCCCGAACATCTCGAACTGCTCAAAGAGTGGCTTCTTTCCTATCATCCCGAAGAGCTCTTCACGGAGGACTATAAATTAAAGCCCGAGCTGCGCGCGCTTGCACCCAAGGGCGATCATAGGATCTCCGCGAATCCTCACACCAACGGCGGCAAGTTGTTAAAGGATCTGCGCCTGCCCGACTTCACGAAGTACGGCGTCGAAATGGATGCGCCCGGTACGGTCAAGGCACAGGATATGCTGGTGCTCGGTTCCTACATCCGCGACGTCCTCAAGCTCAACGAGGAGAGCCGCAACTTCCGTATGTTCGGTCCCGATGAATCCATGTCCAACCGAATGTATGCCGCGTTTGAGGTCTCTTCCCGTCCTTTTGAGGCGAAGATCTACGATAAAGCTTGTCCCGAGGACTGCGTCTTTGTTGAAGATGATAACGTTGCGCCTCAGGGCAGGATCATGGACGCGTACCTGTCCGAGCATATGTGCGAGGGCTGGCTCGAGGGCTATATCCTCACCGGCCGCCACGGCTTCTTCGCATCCTATGAGTCCTTCATCCGTGTCGTCGACTCCATGGTCTCCCAGCACGCAAAGTGGCTCAAGGTCACCAACGAGCTTCCCTGGAGACAGGATATTTCCTCGCTGAACCTCATTCTTACGTCCAACGTCTGGCAGCAGGACCACAACGGCTTCACGCACCAGGATCCCGGTTTCCTCGATCACGTCTCGACGAAGAAGTCGGATGTCGTGCGCTGCTACCTTCCGCCGGATTCCAACTGCCTGCTCTCCTGCTTCGATCACTGCGTCAAGAGCAAGGGTTATATCAACGTCATCGTCGCGTCCAAGCATCCCACCTATCAGTGGCTGACGATGGATCAGGCAGTCAAGCACTGCACGCAGGGCATCGGCGTCTGGCCTTGGGCATCCAATGATGCAGGCGAGGAACCCGACCTCGTCATGGCTTGCTGCGGCGATACGCCTACGGTCGAAGCTCTCGCTGCAACGACTATCCTGCGTGACTATATGCCCGATCTGAAGATCAGGTTTGTCAACGTCGTCGACCTGATGAAGCTGGATTCGCACGAGAATCACCCTCACGGTCTGCGTGACAGCGCATTCGATGCGATCTTTACCAAGGATAAGCCCGTTATCTTCGTCTATCACGGCTATCCCAAGCTTATTCACGAGCTGACCTATACCCGCCACAACCGCAACATCAAGGTGTTCGGTTACATGGAGGAGGGCACCATCACCACGGGCTTCGATATGCGCGTTCAGAACCATATCGACAGATTCCACCTCGTTCGAGAGGCAATGATGAGCCTGCCTCAGCTTGGAAACAAGGGTAGCTTCCTCGTTCAGATGATGAACGACAAGCTCGTCGAGCACCGCAATTACATTGCAGAGTACGGCGAAGACCTGCCTGAGATCCAGAATTGGAAGTGGCATACGCCTGAACAGAAGTAACAAATAAGGCAATTTCAAAGAGCGTCCGCTGTATAGTGGACGCTCTTTGAAAGTCCTGCCAATTCGAATAGGGGAATTATGATGAACCATTGCAGAAAAACCATCGCCGTCCTGCTCGCCGCGGCTCTGTTCGGCGCGGCGCTTACTGCCTGCGCGCCTGCAGGGACGACCGGCCAGACGCCCGGGACAGAGGAGCCCGGCACGACGCCCGAAACACCCGGCACAACACCTGAAAATCCGGGCACAGGCGACGTATTCGACACGGGGACGACGCCGGAAGGGATTCTCGGGCTCTCGCATGAGAGCGGCGTCTATGCTTCCGATCTTCTGCTCTCCGTCTCGGCGGGCGAGGCGTCGCACACCATCTATTATACGCTCGACGGTTCGATGCCGACGGAGGACTCTCTTTGCTATTCGGCTCCCATCGTCATCCGCGATGAGGGGGCGTCGCGCGACTACCTGCTGACCGATGCGGTCGCGGCGTGGTACGATTCGCTCTACGCCCCGCGCGGCACGTACGAGTACGAGACGGGCAATGCCTGCACCGTCGTGCGCCTCCTGGAAGTGGACGCGCAGGGCAACGAGGTCGCCCGCAAGACCAAGACCTATTTCATCCGCGAGAAGGGTGCGGCGGCGTTTGAGCTGC
Organism: Candidatus Gallimonas intestinigallinarum; assembly: GCA_019116405.1. The sequence goes on from DXBS01000031.1 coordinate 5,336, forward strand.
CCGTCATCAGCCTATCGCTTCCGCAGGAGAATGCCGTCGCGTTCTACACCGATATCGAAGAGGAACCCAAAGAGCGCGCCGAAATGGAATACTTTGACTTTGCCTCGGACGAGCGGTTTGCGCTGAATACGCAGATCAAGGTGGGCGGCAACTGGACGAAGTGGTTCCCGTACCACACGATGAACGTCAATTTTAACAAGGACGAAAATGACGAGAAGAACGAGCCCGTCACCGTCAAAGTCTTCGGCGATCGTCCCGCGCGCGACGGTTCCGAACTGACCGATTTTAAGCGCTTCCGTCTGCACTGCGGCGGAAATTCGCAGAACATCACCTGGTTCGGCGATGCCTTCGTGCAGCGCGTCGCGGCAGAGATCGCGCCCGAGCGCGGCGAAATGGTGCAGACGGCGACGACGGGTTACCGTCCCTGCGAAGTGTATATCAACGGCGAGTACTGGGGCATGTACGCCATCCGCGAACACTATGCAGATGTCTACTTTGAGCAGAACTACGGCGTGGACAAGGACGACGTCATCCTCATCGACCGCTCGCACTATGTTGTCGAGGGCGATTCCGCCTATGAGGACGACGCGGTGTTCAATACCCGCTACCACTTTGAGGTCGCCGAGGACGATGAGGAGGAGCGCGGAATGGCATATGCGACAGAGCTCTTCGATGCGCTGTATGCGGCGGTCGGATTGGCGGAAGCGGGGGATATGGACGGGTATGCGCGCGCCATTGCGGATCTCGGCGACATGATCGACGTGCAGAGCCTCACCGATCTCATTCTCGTGCAGTTCTATACGGGAAACTGGGATTTCATGAGCAACAACATCAAAATGTGGCGTACGGCGAATGTCGATCCGGAAAATCCCTATGCGGACGGCAAGTGGCGCTTCTGTCTGCACGATCTGGACTTCTCCTTTGAGTTTGCCTGGGGCGATAACGGGCTGTCGGGCGCAAACGGGTATCTGCTGTATGATCAGAGCGATTACTCCTATTCCGTTGATAGCTTCGACCCCGCCTATATGGAAAGCGCGCCCTATACTTACCGTCCGGGCGTCAACTATCTGGATTTCTATCTCGGCAACGCCTACCTCAATTATAACGGCGTTGGGACGCTCTCGCCGGAAAATACCTGCCTGTTTTCGGCGTTCGTCTATGATGAGGACTTCCGCGAGACGTTTGCGGCGCGCTCACAGGAGATCGCGGAGATCTACACGAGCGACGCGGCGCTGGAGATACTGGACGAAATGGAGGAGGAAGTGGATACGCCCATACAGCGGCACGTCCTGCGCTGGAACCGTACGCAGTGGAACGATTCCTTTGACTATTCCGTCTGGAAGAATAAGCTTTCCAATACGCGGGCAGTGCTTGCATCCCGCACCAATTGCTATGGGATTTACCCCAATAACGATTATTTGGATCGGCAGATCGAAGCGGCATTTTGGCGTTATCTGAACGACATTTCCTATGATGCATGAATGAATTGTCAAACTAAGTGCAACACTTTGTGAGATTTTCTT
>DXBS01000032.1 GCA_019116405.1 Candidatus Gallimonas intestinigallinarum
TGTCGTTATAGTCGATCTTGATATAGTGGAAGTCATTCTCTTTGAGAAAGTCGACCATGCGCGCGGAGATATACGCCTCCACTTCCGGCTTTCTCAGATCAAAAAAGCGGCGGTTTTTGCTCGTGATTACCGTATTATCCCGCTTCAGGAGCATGTCCTCGTTGTAGAACGCCTCAGAATCCCGCCCCGCATTCTCAAACTCGAACCAGATACCGGGGACTTTCCCCTCGGCACGGATGGCGTCCGACACCGCCTTGATGCCGTCCGGGAAGAGAAGCTTGCTCTGCTGCCAGTCGCCGATGGCGTTGCACCAGCCCTTGTCGTCCGGCTTGTACCAGCCGCAGTCGATGACAAAATAGTCAACGGGAAAGGGCCTGATCGCCTGTAAGATCGCCTTGATATTCTCCTCGGACGGGCAGCCCCAGGTCGTGCAGTACTCATTGAAGAGAACGGGCATCGACTGCTCGCTCTCGGGGACGGCAAGACGGGCGTCCTGTTCATGCACGAAGGCGTTGCAGACGGCATTCAGCCCGCCCCGCTTGACGGTAAAATACGCCTTGGGCGATGCAAACGTCCCGCCCGCGGGGATCACTTTTCTCCAGTGCGCGAACTCATAGTCCCCCATGCCGGCAGAGACAGAGCAGCTCTCCTTCTCCTCGTAGACTTCCATCTGCCAGGAGTAGGGCGCATCCAGCATGACGCCCCAGGTGATATCCGCGTCCATCTCCTCGATGGCGGCAAACGGGAAGTAGCCACGGTTGGGCATACTGCCCACCTGCCCCCACTTCTCCGCCTTGACGCCGTAGCGCGCCCAGCTCATGTCCAGCCCGAGGTGGGCAAAGTCGTCCGTTTTCAGGCGGCATTCGCGCGACCAGGCGCTCGTCATGCGGTGCAGCCGCAGCCCGATCGTCGAATTGACGCCAACGGACGGCGCAATGATGCCGCTTAATGAGAGGCTCTCCAGCATCTCCAGCGTGCGTGCCTCCTCCGAGGCGTTCTCATAGACGATCTGCACGGTAAAGACGCCCGTTCCCGCCGAATAGGACAGAATGTGCGTATAGAGGTTGCCGCGCGCGTCCGAAAGCAGGGTTATAACCCCCTTCTCGTCCGCCGCCTGCGACTCCACGTTGAGGAGCGTCCCTTCGCGGTTGCGCATCGTGACGCCCTGCGTATAGTCGATGAGCCCCTCGTCCCCCGTGAAGGCGACCTGCACGAGGCTGTCACAGCACAGGTTTGCGTCCTTGCCCAGCGCCCAGTCGGCGGGATACGCCGCAAGCCCGATCATTGTCTTGCCCTCGTGTCCCTCGACGGGCGTTTCGATATAGTAGACGGCGGTGTCGCCGAAGACATACTTTTTGAAAAACATACTACCTCATAAAGTGCGGGGCGGTACACCGTACCGCCCCGCCATGTTCGCGTTTTACTTAAGCTTCCAGACCTGATCTGCCCACATCAGATCCTTCTTGAACTGCTCGAGCTTGGTGTTCTCGTCGATGACGACAACTTCAATGCCCCACATATTGCCCAGATCCGCCATCTCCTGCACGGAGAGCTTGGAGGAGACAACCGTGTGGTGCGCGCCGCCCGCATAGATCCAGGCAGCAACGCCGTCCTTGAAGTTGGGCTGATACTTCCACATCAGGCCGCCGACAGGCAGGTTGGGCATCTTATGAGGATACTTGACCAGCTCGATCTTCTGGATGATGAGGCGCAGTCTGTCGCCCATATCGATCATGGAGACTGCGACTGCTTCGGGCGCGGAAATGCCCTCAAACACGAGACGCGCGGGATCAGACTTGCCGCCGATGCCCAGAGGATGCACCTGAATCTGCGGCTTGGTTGCCGCGAACTGAGGCGAGACCTCGAGCATGTGTGCGCCGAGGCAGAGCCCGTCCGCAAGGTCATAGGTGTAGTCCTCCATGAGGCCCGTGCCCGTCTGCCCCGCCATGTACTGCATGACGGCACCGAGAGCCGCGATCTTCCAGTCGCCCTCTGCGCCGAAGCCGTAGCCCTTGCCCTGCAGATCCTGAATGGCGAGGCCGGGAAGCTGGCTGAGCCCGTGCAGTGCGCCGAAGTGATCGACGATGCCGATATAGCCGCCCTTCTCCTTGCAAAACTTGTCGATCGCGATCTCATACTTCGCCTGCTCTCTCACGACGTCGATGCGCTTGGTGCCCATCATGTACTTTTCGTCGTACTCCGCCATGAGCGCGTCCACTTCCGCATCCGTGACCTTCTCGATATACTCGACAAGATCACCGATGGGATAGTAGTCCACCTGCCAGCCGAGGTCGATGTGCGCCTCGACCTTGTCGCCTTCGGTGACGGCAACGTCGCGCATGTTGTCCGAGAAGCGGCAGACCTTGACCGTCTTGGAGAACGCATAGCCCGCGGCAACCTTGCACCAGGAAGCGAGCTGCTTCAAAGCCTCTTCATCCTTGTAGTAGCCGACGATGACCTTGTTGTCCATTCTCAGCCTTGTGACGATATAGCCGAACTCTCTGTCGCCGTGCGCAGCCTGATTTTCGTTCATGAAGTCCATGTCGATGGTGTCGTAAGGAAGCTTCTCGTTGTACTGCGTCGCGAAGTGGCACATGGGCTTTTGCAGCATTTTCAGACCCTTGATCCACATCTTCGCAGGGGAGAACGTGTGGCACCAAGTGATGATACCGATGCAGTTATCGTCCGCGTTCACCTGCTTGACCGCCGCAATGACCTCGTCCGAGCTCTTGCACGTCGTCAGATATTTGACGGTGACGGGCATTTTGGAGTTGACGTAATTCGCCATCTCTTCGGAGTGCTGCGCAACGTGCGCGAGCACGTCGTCGCCGTACAGCGTCTGCGAGCCGGTGAGCCAATAAACTACTTTCTCTTTCATAATGTTTACCTCATTCCTTTCCAAAGATATATTTTTATTTTTTCTCCGGAACCGCCGGAGTACGGAACACAAGGATCGCCCCGCAGTTGGGCGTGGAGAGCACGGAGACGAGCGTATCGCCCCTGCTCTCGCGTTCGTTGGCAAGCGCGGCGATGCGCGCCGCCCGCTTTTTGGGATCGGGCATGTAGCCGATGATTTCCGTCTCGATCATCTTACTTCTTTTTCGTCTGACCGTAGTATGCGTTCTTGCCGTGCTTTCTCAGGTAGTGCTTGTCAATCATGAACTGATCGGCGCGCTCCGCATGGGGATTGACCGCCTCGGTGATGAACGCCATTTTTGCGACCTCTTCGAGAACGGTCGCGTTGTAAACGGAATTGTCCGCGTCCTTGCCGAATGCGAACACGCCGTGGCTCTTGATGAGCACGCCGGGGACTTCGAGCGGTTTCAGGCTGGAATTGCGGAACTTTTCAATGATGGCAAGCCCCGTATTCTTTTCGTACTCGCCCTCGATCTCCTCTTTGGTGAGCGAACGCGCGCAGGGAATATCGCCGTAGAAATAATCGGCGTGCGTCGTTCCGTAGAACGGAATGCTGCGCCCCGCCTGCGCCCATGCGGTCGCGAACGTGGAGTGCGTGTGCGTCACGCCGCCGACGTCGGGGAACGCCTTATAAAACTCGATATGCGTGGGCGTATCGGACGAAGGGCGCAGATCGCCTTCGACGACCTTTCCGTTCAGATCGACGACGACCATATCCTCCGCCTTCATTTCGTCGTACTCCACGCCCGAAGGCTTGATGACGATGAGCCCGCTCTCGCGGTCGATCTCGGAAACGTTGCCCCACGTAAACAGGACGAGTTTATGCTTGACGAGATCGAGATTCGCTTTCAGGACTTTCTCTTTCAATGCTTCCAACATACTGTCATTCCTCCAAAATTCATCGTTTTCTTACAAAACAGCCGCGCGGGACAGGGAAAGTGTCCCGCAGCGGACGTATTCTTTTCAGTATTTGAGGGAGCGCGTCGCCTCGCGGACGATGGGAAGCCCCTCCACATAGCGCTTGCCGAACTCCTCGAAACCCGCGACGTTTTCGGGATCGGGCGCGAGCGTAACGCCCTCCTGCCCCGCAAACACGCGTTCGTCGAGGTACTCGTCGAGCGGCTCGCCGTCCTTCTTGGTGATGAGGTAGTTGGCGAGGATCGCCATGCCCCACGCGCCGCCTTCGCCCGCCGTTTTCATGACGGTAACAGGCGCATTGATCGCCGCGGCGAGATAACTCTGCCCCACGCGCTCCGTCTTGAAGAGACCGCCGTGACCGGTGATGCGGTCGAGCTTGACGCCCTACTCTTTGAGCATGATGTCGCACCCGACTTTGAGCGCGCCGAACGCCGCATAGAGATGCGTGCGCATGAAGTTTGCAAGGTTGAATTTGCCCTCCGCCGTGCGGACAAAGAGCGGACGCCCCTTTTCGACTTTGGTGACGTGCTCGTTGGAAACGTAGTTGTACGCCAGCAGTCCGCCGCAGTCTTTATCGCCCTTCTCCGATTCAAAGTAGAGCATATCGTAGAGCTTCCACTTGGGGATCTCCACGCCTGCGAGCGCGGCAAATTCGCCGAACATATTGACCCAGCCGTTGATATCGGACGTGCAGTTGTTACAGTGGACCATGCCGACGAGATCGCCGACGGGCGTCGTGACGAGATCGATCTCGGGATAGGGCTTGGAAAGCTCCTTTTCGAGAACGATCATGGCAAAGACGGAAGTCCCCGCCGAGACGTTGCCCGTGCGCTTGCGCACGCTGTTGGTTGCGACCATGCCCGTGCCGGCGTCCCCCTCGTGCGGGCAGAGCGGGATCCCCGCTTTGAGGTTGCCCGTGGGATCGAGGAACTTCGCGCCCTCCTCGGTGAGCGTTCCCGCGTTCTCGCCCGCGAGCAGAATGTCGGGAAGGATATCCTCCACCTTGAAGGGAACTTTCCCCTTGACGAGGTCGTTGAACTTTTTCAGCATGACCTTGTCGTACTGTTTTGTTTCGGGATCGACGGGGAACATACCGGAAGCCTCGCCGATGCCGAGCACCTTTCTGCCCGTCAGTTTCCAATGCACGTAGCCTTCCAGCGTCGTCTGGAAGACGATGTCTTTGACGTGCTCCTCTCCGTTCAGGATCGCCTGATAGAGATGCGCGATCGACCAGCGCGCGGGAATATGGTAGTTGAAAAGCTCCGTGAGTTTCTCGCCCGCCTCCGCCGCGGTATTATTGCGCCATGTGCGGAAGGGAACGAGAATTTCATCGTTCTTATCGAACACCATATAACCGTGCATCATCGCGGAAAAGCCCATCGCGCCGACAGTCGTGAGCGTGACGCCGTACTTCTCTTTGACGTCCGCCGCCATTCTTGCGTAACAATCCTGCAAGCCTTCGCGGATCGCGTCGAGCGAATACGTCCAGATCCCGCCTATGTGCTGATTCTCCCACTCGTGACTGCCCGATGCAA
>DXBS01000033.1 GCA_019116405.1 Candidatus Gallimonas intestinigallinarum
TGTCACGCTCGGCGGCGTCGCACCCACCATCGAGGCGGCGCAGACGATGGCGTTCCTCGTCACGGGCTGGACGTCCATCCTGCATGTGCTCACCGTCCGCAGCAGAAAGAGCATCGTGCTCTACCGCGTCAAGGACAATCCCCGGCTGTATATCAGCTGCGCGGTCATGCTCGTGCTCCTCGGCGGACTTGCGGGGCTTGCCGCCATTCCTGCCGTCGGCGAGGCGCTGGAGATGAGCGCGCTTTCCGTCTGGCAGTGGCTGATCGTCGTCGCGCTGACGCTCGCGCCCACGGTCGTCGCGGAGTACGGCAAGTTCTGGGACTATATCCGCTCGCGCAATGCCGAGCGCACCCGCGTCAGGTAATTTGTATGGCAATTTCAAAGCGCCGCCTCGGACGAGGCGGCGCTTTGTCGTTCAGATCGGGCGGACGATGACGTCCGCGTGGGCATGCGATTAGTCCTCCAATTTTCTGAGCGCTCCTACGGCATAGGCGTAGTCGTTCAAGATCGAATACAAACGTATTCCAATCTGCCCGATGCTTGAACCCTATATCACAGAAAATCCCGTCATACAAAGTGATCGCTATATCGAACGAAGGTACAAAAGAATCCTCCCGGGACATAAACTTTACGATATGCGAACTACTTTTTATACGCGATGCAAGGAATGCGGGGTGGATAAGGCGGCAATGGATGAGATGGTGGGGCACTCCTCCGGGGAACTGGAAAGGGCCTACACAGATTTATCCGATGAATACCTGATCCGTGAGGCAAAGAAAATAAAATACAGCCTGCCCCCAATTCTGTCCCCAATTCTGCCCCCAAATTTGTCCCCAAATTGACAGTTTCATGCGTTGGGAAGGCCCAAAAAACAGCAAAAAATGGGCTGAAAACAAGCAAAAACGCCCATTTTCAGCCCATTTTGGTCGAGGTGACGGGATTTGCGCCTTTGGCGGCGCGCCCCGGTGAACAGCACACCGTGCTGTTCAGTTTGCGTCCGTGCTTTCTGTTTTCTTCTCTATCACGCAAACCGCTCGCTCCCACTCGCGCCTCCACCCTCAAATCCCGTCAGTACGCGTATCCCAACCAAAAGGGCGAACAGACAAAATGTCTGTTCGCCCATTTTGGTCGAGGTGACGGGATTTGAACCCACGACCTCTTGGTCCCGAACCAAGCGCGCTACCAAACTGCGCTACACCTCGACAGCCAAACTATTATACCAAACAACCGTGCATTTTGCAAGCGATTTTCGGGTGCGGCTTGTCGCTTGTCACATTTTTTTCGCGGCGGAGATAAAATGGAATGATATTTCTTGCACCATAGGGCGCAAAGGCTTGCCATTTGCGCAAACTTGCGGTATAATAACTGTCAGTCATCGGAAATTTTCGCCATGCGGGAGGGGATATGATCGCAGCTATCATCATTGTGGCAGTCATCGCCGTGCTCATTGTCGCGGTCTGTGTGCGGGGCGCGTGGGAAAATCATGCTCTGCAATGCAATCCGCTCACCGTGGAGGATGAAAAGCTTCCCGCCGCCTTTGACGGGCTGCGCGTCGCGCATATCTCCGACCTGCACAACACCCCCTTCGGCAAAGACCGGCAAAAGTTGATCGGACTGCTCGCGAAGGCAAAGCCTGATCTCATTGTCGTGACGGGCGATCTCATCGACAAGCGCCGCCCGGGCATGCGCAACGCCCTCGACTTTGCGGCGCAGGCGGTCAGGATCGCGCCCGTCTACTACGTCCCGGGCAATCATGAGGCGGCGTCCGCGGAGTACCCCGCATTGAAAAGACAGCTTGCAGAGCTTGGCGTCATCCTGCTGGACGACAGGGCAGTGCGGCTGGAGCAGGGAGGGGAGGTGCTGACACTGATGGGCGTCGCCGATCCCCGCATGTGCGTCCCCAACGAGAATGGGGCGATCGCGCGCTGCATGCAGGAGAAGCTGGCCGCGGTCACAGAGGGCGCGGAGGGATATCAGGTTCTGCTTGCGCACCGCCCGGAGACGCTCACGCAGTACGCGCAGGCGGGCATCGACCTCGCGTTCTGCGGGCACGCGCACGGCGGACAGTTCCGTCTGCCGTGGGGCGGCGTCATCGCGCCCAATCAGGGATTCTTTCCCAAGATCACCGCGGGCATTTACAGGCAGGGCGGGACGCAGATGGTCGTCAGCCGCGGGCTGGGCAACAGCTGGATCCCCATCCGCCTGTTCAACCGCCCCGAAGTGCTGCTCGTCACCCTGCACCGCGCGAAGGCAGCTGTTTCGGAGAAAAAGTGACCGCGCAACGATTGGTCGCGTGACATTTTCCCGCATTCGTGCTATGATGAGAGCACGGAGGGAAAACTATGACGCTTGGCGAAAAACTTAAAACCTATCGCGCGGAACACAACATGACGCAGGAAGAACTTGCCGCAAGGCTGTTCGTGACGCGCGCCGCCGTCTCCAAGTGGGAGCGGGATGCGGGCTATCCGGGCATTGACAGCCTGAAGCTCATTGCAAAACTCATGGACTGTACGCTGGACGAACTGGTCTCGGACGACGACGTGGAGGGGCAGAAGCTGCGCGATCGGCGCGCCGCCGGGCGCGCATACGTCTGCGCCGTGGCGTGCTTTGCCGTCGCTGTGCTCTTTGCGCTGCTCGCCTATTTTCTTGCGCAGCCGCTGTTTCTCATCGGCGCGGGAAGTTTTTGCGTCGCCTATCTGGTGTTCGCCTTCTTTTCCCGCCCGCGCTTCAAGCGGCTCGCGGGCAATGGCGTCTATCGCGCCGTCGTGCTCGTCATTCTGCTTTTTCTCATCGTGTTCATTACCGTCATGGGCATAGTATAAGCAATATAATATGGAAAGGGGGATGTGATGCCGCTCCCCAATGCCATGAGACCTGTGTGCCGCGCGCCCCGCAATATTTGCGGGGCGCGCGGCTATTTTTGTATGGAAGTGTTCCGCAAAGCATACAAATTACAAAGTTGCACAAGTTTGTAGCAAAAGAGACAACTTCCCGGACTTGTAAATTCTTTTTTACAAATTGGCAAAATAATTTACAGGATTGTGACAAAATTGTGCAGGAATGATTACAAGCGCGTGCTATGATATAGGCACAATTTGAAAAGAGACAAGAAAGAAAAGGAGAAAGAACAATGAAGAAGAAGTTTTTGGCAATCGGCGTCGCTGCGGCTCTGTCCGTGACGGCAGTCGGCATGATGGCAGGCTGCGGCCCTGCAAGCGCAGACGGTGTCACGGAGATCACGGCAGCATTTTCCCGTCCCAATACTTCCGGTACCTATGGTGCGTTCAACGAACTGGTCGTAAACAGCGAAGGTAAGTCCATTGACGAGGCAATCAACGACGACGGCCTTGACTTTGCAGCTTGCGTGCAGTACTCGCAGGAGACCGGTAACGTCGTGACCGACGTCGCGGCAAACCCCAATGCGCTCGGCTATATCTCGCTCGGTGCGGTTGCGGCAAACTCCAATCAGATCAAAGCGGTTCAGGTCAACGGCGTGGATGCGACGGTCGCAAACATTGAGAACGGTTCTTATGCGCTGTCCCGTCCCTTCAACTTTGTGTACAGAACGGAAGAGGGAATTTCCGACCTCGCGCAGAACTTCATCGACTTCATCGAGAGCGCGCAGGGACAGGAGCTTGTCAATGAGGAGTATATCGGTCAGGCGGAAGAAGCGAAAGAGTATACGCCTTACTCCGGCTCCGAGACGACGCTGACCCTTACGGGTTCCACCTCTGTCCAGCCCCTGATGCGTGACTTCATCATCCCCGCTTATCAGGAACTCAACCCCGGCATCACGATCGAGTGCTCCGGCTCCGGTTCCGGTCAGGGCGAGTCCGATGCGGTCGCAGGCAACAACGACCTTGGCATGATCTCCAGAGCGCTTGGCTCGGACTACGCGGACACGCTGACCGCTTACACCATCGCGCTGGACGGCATCGCGGTCATCGTGCAGAAGGATGTCGCTCTCACGAATGTGACGTTCGATCAGCTCTACAATCTGTACATGAACGGAACGCCCATTCCTTGCGACGCTGAGTAATTGAAGAAAAATGTTCGAATTCCGCTGAGGGAAGGCCCTCGGCGGGATTTGCTTGGAGAAAAACTATGGCTCAAACTGCAACTGTAAATCAGGAACCGCAGACGGCAAAGCGCAGCTTTAATAAGACCAAGTTTAAGGACGGCATGGCAAAGTACGTCTTCCTCGTCTGCGCCTGCATGTCTGTGGTCGCCGTGTTTGGCATCATCGGGTATATTCTGTACGCATCCATCCCCGCATTCCGTGAGATCGGCGTCTTTGATTTCCTGTTCGGAACGCGCTGGAATCATAACTCGGATGACTACGGTATCCTGCCGATGATCGTAAGCACGTTGGTCGTTACGCTCGGCGCAATTCTCATTGGCGGTACGGTTGGCGTCTTTACGGCGATTTTCCTCGTGTTCTGGTGCCCCGATAAGTTCCACCTGCAATACACGGGTGAGAATAAGGCGCTCGCGAAATTGGTTTCCTGGATCAATAAGATCAATCTGCGGTCCTTCTTTGACCAGGTCATCAAGCTGCTTGCGGGTATTCCTTCCGTCATCTTTGGTTATTTTGGCGTGTCGGTCATCCTTTCCATGATCTCGGGAGCTGACCCGTACGGAATCGGCAAAGGCGCGCTCGCAAGCTCGCTGGTTCTGGCGATCATGATCATTCCGACGGTCACCTCGCTCTCCAAGAATGCCTTGGAGGCGGTGCCCGAGCACTACTATGAAGGTGCGCTTGCCATGGGCAATACCAAGGCGCAGGCGGTCTTCCGCGTCGTGTTCCCTGCGGCGCGTTCGGGCGTCATCTCTGCGCTCATCCTCGGCATCGGCAGAGCGGTGGGCGAGACGATGGCGGTCAACATGGTTTCGGGCGGACGCGTCTTTTTTCCCACTACGCTGTTTACCGCCATCCGTACGCTCACCACGAACATCGCGATGGAGTTTGCGGATGCCTCGCAGGGGAGTACGTTGTTCAGTGCACTGTTTGCAACTGGCTTCGTGCTTCTGGTGCTCGTTCTGATCATCAACCTTTCCATCAACTTAGTCCCCAAGGAGTTCAAGGGCAAGCGCGGCAATAAGGTGCTGAGCGGTGAAAAGACGGAGATCATCTATCGCAAGAAGGGGCTCATTCCGGAGATCCTGAAGTATGTCGCCATGGTGTTTGCGGCGCTCATCGTCGTGGTGCTGGCGGCGCTCATCCTGTTCATCCTCATCAACGGCATTCCCCATCTGCGCTGGGATTTCTTGTTCGGCGAATCCAGCTACCAGCATCCTTCGCTGGTTCCGGCTTTCATTTCTACAGGTTACACCATCCTTATCACGCTTGCGATCTCTCTTCCGCTCGGGATCTGTGCGGCGATCTTCCTTGTGGAGTACGCCAAGCCGGGCAGCAAGATCGTCAAGGTGCTGCGTACCTTCATCGATACGCTTGCAGGCGTCCCTTCCATCGTATTCGGTCTGTTCGGAAATCTCCTGTTCAATACGCTGTTTGGCGGATATTCGGTGATGGCGGGCGCATTTACGATGGTGCTTGTGGTCCTTCCCACGATCATTCGTTCGACGGAGGAGGCGCTCATCGCAGTGCCCATGCCCCTTCGGGAGGCGAGCTACGGTCTGGGCGCAAGCAAGGTCAGAACGATCTTCAAGATCGTCCTTCCCTCGGCATTCCCGGGCATTGCTACGGCAGCGATCCTTGCGATCGGGCGCATCATCGGCGAGTCCGCGGCGCTCATTTATACGTCGGGTATGCTCATCACGACGGCCGGGGCGGCGGCAAATCCCATGAACATGGGCAGCACGCTGACGGTGTTCCTGTACATGTGCTGGGCGGAACCCAGCCCGTCCCTCGGATTTAACGAAGCATACGCAACGGCGGTGGTGCTGCTCATCATTACGGCGCTCCTCAACCTGTGCGTCTGCCTCATTCAACGGCACGTCAAGAAGAAGAGATGATTACGGAGTAAAAATATGATTAAAAAGAAAAATACAGCGCCGGAAGGGGTGCACGAAAAGAAGAGTTCGCTCGATATCTTTGATTTCTCGGGCGAAAACGCGATCACCGTCAAGGACGTCGACCTCTTTTACGGCGAGTTCCAGGCGCTCAAGAAGATCAATATGCAGATGCCCAAGTACAAGATCACGGCAATGATCGGGCCTTCGGGCTGCGGCAAGTCCACGCTCATCAAGTCGCTCAACCGCATGAATGACCTCGTCGAGGGCTGCCGCGTCGTGGGCGAGATCAAGATCGGCGGACTGAATATCTACGACAAGCGCGTCGATCTCTCGGCGCTGCGCAAGAACGTCGGCATGGTGTTCCAGAAGCCCAATCCCTTCCCGATGAGCGTGTACGACAACATTGCCTACGGACCGCGTACCTTCGGCATCAAGAAGAAGTCGACGCTGGACGAGATTGTCGAGCGCTCCTTAAAGCAGGCCGCCATGTGGGACGAGCTCAAAGACCGTCTCAACAAGTCGGCGCTGGGACTTTCGGGCGGTCAGCAGCAGCGCCTGTGCATCGCGCGTGCGCTCGCCGTCGGCCCGCAGATCCTTCTCATGGACGAGCCGACCAGCGCGCTCGACCCC
>DXBS01000034.1 GCA_019116405.1 Candidatus Gallimonas intestinigallinarum
GCGCCCATTTTTCACGAGCTTCACCCCGAAAAAATCGGGATGCAGCTGCTGCCTTCGGGGCTGATGGCGCCGCAGAAGTCCATGGCGGGCATCGTCGGCATCGGGAAAAGGGCGCACAAGACGTGTAAGGACTGCATGCTCTTTAAGAGCTGCGTCTATAGAAAGGAGGGAACGACATGCTTCCGCTCGGAAAACAGGTAATTTTACTGGACGGCGGCTTCGGCAGCGAGCTGGAGCGGCTGGGGCTGGGCGAAGCCGTGCCCGAAGAACTCAATCTCACCCACCCCGAAGCCGTCCGCGCCATTCACAGATCGTACGCCGCGGCGGGTGCGGACATCATCACGGCAAACTCCTTCGGGCTGAACGCGGTCAAGTATCGCGGCGACTACGCCATAGAAGGCCTCGCGCGGGCGGCGGTTGAAAACGCGCGCACGGCGGGAAAACCCGTCTTTTTTGACGTCGGCCCGACGGGCGCCCTGCTCGCCCCCGTGGGGACGCTCACCTTTGACGAGGCATACTCTGCCTTTGCCGAGATTGCCGAGCTCACCCGCGACATGGTGGACGGCTATATCGTGGAGACCTTCTCCGATCTGTACGAACTCAAGGCGTGTGTGCTCGCGCTCAAAGAGCACACAGATAGGCCCGTGTTTGCGACGGCGACCTTTGACGGGAGCGGCCGCACGCTGACCGGCTCCACGCCCGAGATCGTCGCCGAGCTCTTGGAGGGGCTGGGCGTGGACGCGCTGGGCGTCAACTGTTCGCTTGGGCCAAAGGAGCTTGCGCCCATCGTCCGGAGGCTGTTGGCGGCGACGGAGCTTCCCGTCATCGTCCAGCCCAACAGGGGCCTTCCGCGCCTTGTCGGCGGGAAGACGGTGTACGACCTCTCGGAGGACGAGTTCGCCGCCTGGACGGAGAAGTTTGTCGCCATGGGCGTTGCCGTCATCGGCGGCTGCTGCGGCACGACGCCCGATTTCATCCGCCGCATTTCCTCGTGCAAGGGGCGCGCCGTGCCCGTCCGCAGCGTGCAAAAGGGGACGATCGTCACCTCGGCGACTAAACTTGTCGCGATCGAGAACGTGAAAATTTGCGGCGAACGCATGAACCCGACGGGCAAAAAGGCATTAAAAGAGGCGCTCGCCGCCGAAAACTACGACTACCTCGTCTCTGAGGCGCTGAAACAAGAGGAGGCGGGCGCGGACCTTTTAGATCTCAACGTGGGCATTCCCAAGATCGACGAGCCCGCCGTCATGCGCCGCGCCGTGTGCGCCGTGCAGGAATACTGCGACCTGCCGCTGCAGATCGACTCCTCGGATGCAGCCGCCATCGAGGCGGGCGTGCGGCAGTATAACGGCGTGCCTCTCATCAACAGCGTCAACGGCGAGGAAGAGGTCATGGCGCGCGTCTTTCCGATCGCGAAAAAGTACGGCGCGGTCGTTCTGGGGCTGACGATGGACAGCCGCGGCGTGCCGCGCACGGCCCAGGAGCGCTTTGCAATCGCACAGCGCATTGTAAAGCGGGCGGAGGAGTACGGCATTCCCCGCCGCAAAGTGATGATCGACACCCTCGTTTTAACGGCGTCCGCAGAACAGGCGCTCGTTTCGGAGACGGTGCGCGCGCTCTCCATGGTGCGCGCGCTGGGCGTTCAGACGGCGCTGGGCGTCTCCAACGTCTCCTTTGGACTGCCCAACCGTCCGCTGCTCAATAAGACCTTCCTGACAATGGCGTTGACGAGCGGGCTGAACATGCCCATTCTCAACCCACTGGACGGCGAGATGACGGGCGCCGTGCGCGCCTACAATGTGCTTGCCAACCTCGATGCAGGGGCGGCGGACTATATCGAAGCCTACCGCGACTTCACGCCCGCCGCGCAGACGACTGCCGCCGTGAAAAGAGAGGGGACGACGCCTGCCGCCGACTTGTATGACTGCGTCAAGCGCGGGCTCAAAGCGGATGCGCGCGCCCTCACCGAGGCGGAGCTTGCCACAAAGCCGCCGCTTGTCATCGTCAACGATATCCTCGTCAGGGCGCTCGAGGAAGTGGGCGCGCTCTACGAGCAGGGAAAGCTCTTCCTGCCCCAGCTCATCGCCTCGGCGGAGGCGGCAAAGGAGGCGTTTGCCGTCGTCGGCAGCCGTCTGGAGAAAAAGGAAGGGGGCAAGGGAACAGTATTGCTCGCCACCGTCAAGGGGGACGTGCACGATATCGGCAAGAACATCGTCAAGGTCGTTACGGAGTCGTACGGCTTTGAGGTGATCGACCTCGGAAAGGATACGCCTCCCGAGTGCATCGTCGAAGCGGCGCTGCGCATTCAGCCGCTCGCCGTCGGGCTGTCCGCTCTGATGACGACGACCGTCAGGAGCATGGAGGAGACGATCGCGGCGCTTAAGGAGGCGGGCGTTTCGGCAAAGATCTTTGTCGGCGGCGCGGTGCTCAACGAGGAGACCGCACGGCAGATCGGCGCGGACTATTACACGGCAAATGCGCTGGAGTTTGTCAAGACGCTGGAGCGCCTGCCCAAATAGAAAAATTTTCCTCATCCGCCGTAAAATAATTTGACAGTCGCGCGCGATTTTGCTATAATACCCGAGCATGAAGATGCAAGTAAGTGCTGCGGCGAAGGAGGGTAGTATATGTCCACGATCAAAGTCGGTGAAAACGAGAACTTGGAGAGCGCGCTTCGTCGCTTCAAGAGAAAGTGCTCGCGCGACGGCATCATCGGAGACCTTCGCAAGAAAGAGTTCTACGAGAAGCCTTCGGTGAAAAAGCGTAAGAAGGCGGAAGCCGCACGCAAGAGAAGCAGAAACTGACAAAAGATCCGTAACGCAGGTTACGGATTTTTTTTGCAAATTTTATGTTTTCATGTCGAAAGGAGGCGCTTTATGGAACGTACGCTCAAGATGCTTGCAAAAGAGGCGAAGTCACGCATGAAGAAGGGGTTCTGGGAGCACTGCGAAGAGGAGCTGGACGCCCGCCGCAAGTCCGCGCGCGAGCAGGGCATCTCCGAGAGCAAGATGGAGCGTTACTTTGTCGGCAAGGTCGCAGGACACATCCGCGGCGAAACGCCCGATGACTTCTACCTCAAAGTCAAAAAGATGCTCTTGGAGGAGGGGGAAGTATCGGACGCGATCGGCAGGCTCACCGATCAGGAGTACTATGCTACGCTCACCTACGAGGAAAAACAGCGCTACACCTTAGAACTTTCCGAGCGGTATCTGGAGGCGCTCAAGCGTTTCAAAAAGGAGTACGAGTTCGAACAGGGGAAGCGCAGCTAAGCTGTTTCTTTATGGGGAACACGGCAAGGGAAAGCACTAACCCCAATAGCCCCAGGCTGCCCGTTTTGCGTTCCAGATACAGCCCTGCCACCAGAAAGCACAGCATATTGAGTAGTGCGTGCTGCCAGTTGGCATGGGAGAAGCTGCAGAGGAAACAGCGCCAGATGCGCCCGAAATCAAAAGAGTTTTCCCAGCTCACAGACGCATTGCCGTATGCTTCCTCCCAGTCGCCGCCGAGCAAGGCGTAGAGCAGAATGTTCGTCAGGACGACGGCGACCGTCGTCACATAGAAATAATTGCGGGAATACCACGTCAGACGTTTTTTCGGGGAATCGATAAACTTCATGGCAGTGCCTCCTTGTCAGGAGTATATCATACGGCGTGTGCGTTTGCAAGATGCTTTGGGCATTTCGTCTGCGGGCGGCGCAAAAACTTGTCATTTTTTCCCGCGTATGGTATAATGGCAGGGTTATGGAAGAACTTTCACTGCTCAACGAAGAACAGCTTGCGCCCGTCATGGATACCGAGGGCGCAGTTTTGGTTTTGGCGGGCGCGGGGAGCGGCAAGACGCGCGTGCTCACCTCCCGCATTTCCTACCTCATCACCGAAAAGGGGGTGCCCGCGGAGAATATCCTTGCCATCACCTTCACCAATAAGGCGGCAAACGAGATGCGCGAGCGTCTCGACGCGATGACGGATGTCTCCCGCATGTGGGTGTGCACCATTCACTCCATGTGCGTCAAGATTTTGCGCATGTTCGCCGAAAAACGCGGGCTTTCCGCGAACTTCTCCATCTATTCCGAGCAGGAGCGCTCCGCCGTCATCAAACAGGCGTTCAAGGAGTGCGGCTTCGAGGACGAGGACGGGCAGCTGAAGTCGGTCAAGTGGCACATCTCCAACGCCAAGATGCTGGGGCTATCACCCAGGGAGTACGGGCTGCGCTACCGCCTCGAGCGCAATATCGATGCGGCGGTCAAGGTGTACGAAAAGTACGACGCGCACCTCAAAGCATCCAACGCGCTGGATTTTGACGATTTGCTCACCGAGGCGCTCGCCCTTCTCAAGGAGGACAAGGAGGCGTGTGAGTATCTCTCGGGCAGGTTCCGCTACGTCCATGTGGACGAGTTCCAGGACACCAACGCCGTGCAGTTTGAGATCATCAAGTGCCTTGCGACCGTCCACGGCAACCTCTTTGTCGTGGGCGACGACGACCAGTCCATCTACGGCTGGCGGGGCGCGAAGATCGAAAATATTCTGGGCTTTGAGCGTGTCTATCCCAATGCCAAGGTGTACAAATTGCAGCAGAACTACCGCTCGACCAAGGCAATTTTGTCCCTTGCCAACGCCTCGATCGCGCACAATTCCCGCCGCAAGGGCAAGCAGCTGCACACCGACAACCCCGAAGGCGACAGACCCGTCTATTACGAGGCGGACGAGGAGACGGGGGAGGCGCTCTATGTAGCCCGTCAGATCGCGGAGCTCGGCCGCCGCGGCTACAAGCCCTCCGACTTCGCCGTGCTCATGC
>DXBS01000035.1 GCA_019116405.1 Candidatus Gallimonas intestinigallinarum
GAAACCGCATACTTTGCGTTTATGGAAAGGCTACGGCGTGAAATCATACGATTTCACGCCGCCAAGATAAATTTATTTGATTACAGATTTTTTTCTTTCTTTACCTTCACCCCAATATTTGACTTTGAGCCAAATAAGAGAATCCATAGCAACTCGCAAAAATATTTTCGAAGAAAAGATTTTTGCGAAGAGGGTGAGGCGTGCATCATGCGCATCAGCGCGGTGCGCTGTGCGCGCACGCCGATACTTGGAAATCGCCTTTTTCAGTGGCGATTTACGCAGGCGGCACATTCCCTTGGCGCCGCCAAGACGGCAGCGGCGCAATGTTGGACTTTGCGCAAGCGCAAAGTCCTGAAAGCAAAGTTTGCCGCGACGAAGGGTGAGGCGTGCATTATGCGCAGCAGCGCGGTGCGCTGTGCGCGCACGCCGAACTTGGAAATCGCCTTTATCAGCGGCGATTTCCTGCCCGCAGGCGGCGCTTCCCCTTGGCGCCGCCAAGACGGTGGCGGGCGACTGCCCGCCGAAAGGGTTCCCGCCGGAATGGTCAAAAAACCCCGTGCTCGGAGCATTGCTCCGCGCACGGGGTTTATCATCTCATAAAATTATTTACGACAATTATTTAAAAGCATATCGCAGCGCTTCCGCCGCAAACCTGTCACCCCTCATAGTGTGCCGTGATCTTCTGCGAAATGCGGATAAATGCCTCCGCGTCCTCGTCCCCGATGAGTTCCCGAACGTTGCGCGCCAGCGTCAGCGACTCCTGATGCACCGCAAGATATGTCCCCAGGTTCTCGGGAATGAGCTTGACAAACGTCGTCCGCTTGTCCTTGCCCTCGCAGCGCATCAGCATGTTCTTTTCAACGAGCGAATCGATCGTGCGATTGACGAGTGATTTCAGCATGCGCGTCTCCCGTACCAGCTCTTTGAACGACACGATTCCCTCGCCGTCTGTCAGGTATTGTCTGTACGCGACAAGCATGACGATGGACTCGTTATAGACAAGCCCCTTTGTGATGCGCGTGTTTTTCAAAATCCCGGTCAGTTGCACCCACGCGGTGATCAATTCCTCATCCAGGTCGCGTTTCATGTTTTTCTCCCAATCATTGGTTGTCATCTGTTTCCCATTATATCCCCGCCGCGTGAAATTGTCAAGTGAATGCCGCTTGCCGTTGCCTTTTGCCCGCGTTTATGCTATAATAGGAGCATGATTCCGCAAGACCCTGCCATGCTGCTCAGCTTTGTCAACATGAAACTGCGCGACGACTACGCCTCGCTCGACGACCTCTGCGACGATCTCGACCTTGACCGCGCTGATCTGGAAGCGCGGCTCGCGTCCATCGGCGCCGTGTACGACCCTGAGCACAACTGTTTTCGATAATGTTATCCACTTATCCCCAAAATCGTTGGGGATAACTTTCCCCGCAAGGGCATAAGGAGGACAAGGTGTCCGAATACGATCTGATGAAACTCTTTGAAAAATATGACAGCGAGATCAGCGAGGGGGATTTCACGCCCGAGGAGCTGATGGAGTACCTCGCCGCGCAGGAGGGCGCCGACCGCGCGAATGCCGCCCTCACTCCCGAGGCCTGGAAGGCGGCGTACTTTTCCTATTACGACGACATCAAGGACAAGTCGCTCAAAAAGCAGGACTGGTAAGCATGGCGCAGTACGACTATCTCATCTTTGACGCCGATCACACCGTCATTGACTTCGACCTGGACGAGAAGCGCGCCTTCCGTGCGGCGTTCGATGCGGCGGGCGTCGGCTATACCGAGGACGTGATCGAGGATTGCTGGCGTTTTTCGGCGCAAAACTGGGTGGAGCTCGGGCTTCTCAATGTCCACCTGCCCGAACTGCGCGCCCGCTATCATGTGCTCTATCACGAGCACGTCCGCGGCATTGTGGACTACATGGACAGGACGTACGCCCTCGGCAGCGGTCGCGACGACGCCGCGCGCACCTTTTCAGCGGCGCTCGCCCTCGCCGCGCACCCCGTGGACGGCGCACTGGAGGCGCTGGACGCCCTCGCGCCGCGCTACAAGCTGTGCATCGCGACCAACGGCCTCTCGGACATGCAGGCGGGGCGGCTGTCCGTGCTGCGCCCGCGCTTTTACCGCGTGTTTGTCTCCGAGGACATGGGCTGCATCAAGCCGGACGCCGCGTTCTTTTGCATGATGCTGGACGAGCTGCAAACGACGGCGGACAGGTGCCTGATGATCGGCGACTCGGTGCGCTCGGATATCGTTGGCGCGAACGCCGTCGGCATGGACTGCATCTGGTTCAACCGCCGCGCCGAAGAACTGCCGCAGGGGGTGCGCGTCAAGGCGACCGTCTCCGACCTTCGCCGGCTGCCCGCACTGCTCTGAACGGCAGAACTACCGCAATTTCTTATAGCCGCGGGTGCGCGCCCGAATACTTCGGGCGCGCACCCGCGGCTTTTTTGTATGCTTCCCGCCCTCTCTTGACGATCATAACCTCCCCTGAAATAAGCACCAATCCTGCCTCCTCAGAAGCGATAAATGCAAAAAAATATTACCCCACACAAAAAAAGCGTCCCTCTCGGTCAGAGGGACGCTGAATTCTCTTATCAAACATTACGCCTGCTTGGGCTGCGTCTTTTGGGTCGGTTTCTTTTTGCCGTCCAGAAACACGCTCACGCCCCGCTTGCGCATCCTGAGCACAAAGAGGTAGACGGGCGTGCCCAGCGCGTACACCCACACCGCCTCGGTGATGAGCAGCGAGATGCAGTTTGCCCAGTATGCAAAGGTGACGGTGCTCTCGCCCCAGCCCAGAATCTCGGTCGCGGAGAGGTCGCCGCACAAAAAGACGATGACGAGCGGGATGATGAACGCGTTCGCGACGACGGGGAAAAAGCCGCCGATGCCGATCTTGGCGACGTGCGCGCCGACGCTGTCCTTATTGCGCATGAGATACCCCACGATCGCCGTCAGCATCGCGGCAATGAGCGTCGCAAGCGAGCCGATGAACACGTCATAGATGAGCATGGGGGAGGTCAGGTTTGCCAGCATGCAGCCGATATAGAGCGCGGGGACTGCCTCTGGGAAGAAGAGGGGCAGGATGCACAGCGCCTCGGCGGGGCGGATCTGCAGAATGCCGCCGTAGGCGACGGGCATGAACGCATAGCAGAGCGCGACGTACAGCGCGGCGATGACGCCCGCGCGGCAGATGCGCTTGGTGGTGAAAATTTCCTTGAACATGAAAAAACCTCGGTTTTTTTATTCGGAAGTGTTGACCGAAAACCTTCCGTGCGTCCTATGATAGCAAATTTTGTCGCCGCCGTCAACAATTTTTATGACGGGATGCGCCGATTTTCTCACGCGCGTGCGCGAGACGCAGCAAACGGGGCTTGCGTCGCCTTTTTGCGCCGCGCCGGGGCGGGAAAGCGCGTCAGCGCAGGTCGCGCGTCGGGCGGAAGGCGACCAGCCAGAACACAAGCCACAGTGCCGCAACGCCCGCAAGGGACAGCAGAGAGCGGTAGATGACGGCGTTGCCCGCCGTGAGGAGGAAGAGCAGGTCGATGCCCGTGAGCGCATACAGGCACGCGCCCAACCCGTAGGCGATCAGCACCGCGCTCAAAAAGATGGTCGTCAGTTTCATGCCCACAGTTTGCGCAGCGCGCCGGAATTTACGCGCGAAAGGGGGCAGGCCGAGGGCGCACGGTACGGGGCGCATTGAAAGGGCGCGGCGGCGCTCCGAAAGGAGCGCCGCCGCGCAAAGAAGTGTTTTGAGCCGTTTGCCGGCCGCCCGCTGATCACGATTTATTTAATAAATCCATGACGAGCAGCTTGAGGTGCGCGCGCTCCCGTTCGGAAAGCCCGCTCAAGTCGAGCGCATCCTTTTCGTCGCGGCACAACAGATAGTCCGTCGTGACGCGGAAGTAATCTGCAAGCTTGACAAGCATATCAATGGAGGGCTGCACGTTGTCGTTTTCCCAGTTGGAGACGCACTGCTTGCTCACATTCATTGCGCCTGCAAGCTCCACCTGACTCAATCCGAACGCCCGCCGTAATTCCCTGATCCGTTCGTTTAACATTGACTTCCCCCACAAACGTCTATAATTTATATACTATTATATTAGGATTACTTGACATTTATAAAATATTAAAGTATACTAATTATGGACTTTTTGTCGGGAGCGCGTGTTGCGCAAGCGAGAATGAAACCTGGATCACGCATACTCAACCACATTGAACAGCCGCGGGCGTCCGTTGGACGCCCGCGGCTGTTTGTAGATTTGGAGTCAGATTGGTAACGGCTATCCCGTAACCCGCTCGAAGGCGATGCGCTCGGTCCCGTCGTCCACGATGACGACGCCGCACGCGCGAAACCCGAGGGCGGTGAGCGCGCCGCGCATGGGCGCGTTGTCGCGGTGAGTGTCGATGCGCAGATCGCCTGCAAACTGCGCGCAATAGTCCACGACCGTTTTCAGAAAGCCGCGCCGCGCCCCGCTGCTCGCCACGCGGTGGATGACGCCGTAGGCGCGGTTCTCCGTCATCCACATGCCGTCGATGGCGGCGTAGTTCTCCTCCGTGCCCACAAAGAACACGAACGCCCCGAGGAGCGCGTCCGTCTCCTTCACAAGATACAGCCGTCCGCGCGCAATGTCCTCCTCGATGAGGGTACGGGGCGGGTAGCTGTCCTTCCACTGGTCAGAATTTCCCGCCGCCCGCATGCGTTCGCGCGCCGCGGCATATAGTGACTCCAGCGCGGGAAGATCGCGCATCGTTGCCTGAATGATCATACTGCCTCACAGAATGTTTTCCAGCACCAGCCGATCGAAGGGGACCTCCTCCATGAAGTCGGACTTGCGGAAAATGACGTGGTTGAATTTTGCATAGTTGAAGATATGCGGCTTCAAAAGGACGGGCGTGGGGACGTCGAGCGCGTCGCAGATGTCCGCGAGATAGGTAAAGAACGCCGAATAGGTGAAGCGCTCCTCCTTTTCGTACGTCATCTGCCCGACGATATGCCCGTCCTTTATGACCTTTGCCCAAATGCGAAACATACCCGTATTATACGAAATTTCCCCGAAAAAAGCAAATATATTTGACTTGAAAAGCCGCGCGCGGTATAATAGAAAACACAGCCCGGCCGCCCGTCGGCGGCAAATGGGCGCAAAAGGGAGGAAAGCACGCTATGAACAAGCTGGAGCGGGACATTCTCGATATCCTTTCGGACGACTGCCGCATGGACGCGGCGCAGATCGCCGTCATGCTGGGCGCGGACGAGGCGGAAGTCCGCAACGCCGTGCGCAACATGGAGAGCCGCGGCACGATCGTCAAATATACCGCCATCGCCAACCTCGACGAAGAGGAGGACGAGTGCGTGGAGGCGCTCATCGAAGTCAAGATCGCGCCCCGCAGCGGGTCGGGTTTTGACGGCGTCGCCGAGGA
>DXBS01000036.1 GCA_019116405.1 Candidatus Gallimonas intestinigallinarum
CACGGAGACAGGACGACCGTTACGTTCTATGCGAACTACATTTCCAGCGAGGTATCCGCTCTGTACAACGAGATGATCGATACCTACAATCAGACGCAGGGCGCCGAGGACAACGTATGGGTGAACAAATATGTTTCGACGGGCGAGATCTCGACGAGCAACCTCATCAGCATGTTCAATCAGCGGCAGTGCAACTACAACATCGTCGCCGTTTCAAACATGCAGTTTAAGTCGCTGATGGTGTCTTTGCCCGATTCGCTCGTCACGCTCGACGATTATCTCGACGATACCGCGAAGGAGACGCTCGATTACGACCAGATCCCCGAAACATCCATCAATATGTACAATGCCGAGATCAAGGCGTGGGCGGATGCCGCAGGGCTGAAACGGCTGAAAACCGCGCGGGCGATACCGTGTACAAGGTGTTCAATAACCGTATCGCCATGAATTGGGAGGAGATCCGCAACGTCGCGCGCGATTATATGGCGCTCGAGGGCAACGCGGGCAGATACGGCTACATGTCGTCTTGATGGTTCTCCTACGGCTGGTCCGTGGGCGGCGACTGCGTCGGCTGGGACGAAGAGACGGGGCAGTACGTCCTTTCGCTTGGCGACAAAGATCCCAACCTCCTCGCGCTCGAGGACGTGACCGTCAACGGCAGGGCATACGAGCAGGGCGAAGTCCTCGTATATGAGGATATGAAGTATGTCCACGCGCACGAGAGCGAGTTCGAGGGCATGTTCACGGAACTTCCCTCCATGTTCGATACGTTCGTGGAATTCAACCGTCTCGGCGTTCCCACCGATAAGGTCGTCACCGAAAAGGGCGGCGAGAGCGGGGAGGAGACGCTCAAAGGCTACGGCGTCGCAAAGAACACGACCGATAATCACGCTACCGAGTTCACGTCCGGCAATTCGCCCATGGTCGTTGATTACTATTCGACGGTGCTTCTCACCTATCAGAATTCTTCCATCCGTCAGTACATCGACATTGCGCCCACCACGCAGTACCGTGAATACAAGGGCGGAAGCGTCTATGAGGAGAACGGGACGGAGTACCTGAAGGTCATCGGCGAGGACGGTTATACCGGCGAGCTTGAAACGGTGGAAAACAGCAAGGGCGAGGATGTCCCCGTCACGGGCATGATGTATGCTGCCGAGGAACCCAACTCTTCCGCGCTCTGCATCCCCACTAATTCCGATCCCGAAAAATACGAAGCCGCATTCAAGTTCATCAGCTGGGCGGCAGGTCCCGAGGGACAGGCGATCATGATGCGCGGAGGCTGGCGCGTTCCCAACCAGACCGATCTCGGCATGAGCGACGCCTTCCAGAATACGGAGGACAACCCCGTCGGCAACGTATACGCCGCTTCGCTCGCCAGCATGCATACCTATATGGGCGACTGGTCCTACTTTGAAAACGGGACATGGATCGACGGCTGGTCAGAGCCGCTGAACGGTGAAGTCCGCCGCGGCGAAAGGACGCTCGATTATTTCCTGGATACCTATACGGATATGGCGAACACCGCTCTCAATGTCATGACGATCCGTTTCAGGAGGTAACGCCATGGAGGAAAAGATCCTGGCGGCGGAAGAAGTTCGCTCTGATTCCGGCACGCACGTTTCCATGAAGCGAAAGAACATCAGGCGGAGATGGACGCCGCAGAACATTGCGGCGCTCTGCCTTGCGCTCATCTCGCTCATAGGATTCATCGTGTTCAGCGGGTTTCCGCTCATTATCTCGCTCATCGCGCTGTTCTGCAATGTCAATCTCTATGATCTGAGTTCGATCTCGTGGAATGATTTTGCGGGATTCAAGGCGCTTTTCGTGGACGGCTGGGCAAGCCAGACTTTCCCTATGGGCGGGCTGGGCATGACGTGGTGTTTCGGGCGTTCCTGCCTCATCACGCTGTGGGTGGCGTCCACACAGTTCGTGACACTGCTCATCGCACTCGGCATTTCGGTGCTGCTTGCCACTCATCCAAAGGGACAGAAAGTATTCCAGGCGCTCTATTTCGTGCCCTGCATCTGTTCGACGGTCGCCATTTCCATCGTGTTTCAATGGATCTTCAAGGAGGACGCAACGGGCGTTCTCAACACGATACTCGGAAAGACGCCCGAAACGGCCGTGCGATGGCTGCAGGATCCGAGCACTATCACCCGGTGCATCGTCATCGTCACCATCTGGCAGGCGCCCGGGTACGGCATCGTCATGTATAAGGCGGCACTCGTCAACGTCGATCCAACGCAGTACGAAGCGGCTGCGTTGGACGGCGCCAATTCCTGGCAGAAGTTCTGGTACGTGACGCTCCCCGGCATCCGTCCGACGACGTTCTATCTGATGCTCACGGGCGTTGCGGCGGATCTTCTGCGAAAGCTCAGCTGAGTCTGGAACTTGCCAAAAAACCCAAGACGCCCGTCAGACGTACGACAAGGAAGAAAAAAGCGGAATGAGCGACTTGTTTGACGACAAAAACATTTCGCCCGTGCTGCTCTATGAAACGCAGCCCTTCGACGATGAGGACTATATCTACGAACTCAAGCCGGACGGCATCCGCTGTATTGCCTATCTGGGAGACGGCAAGGAGGTTTTGCAGAACAAGCGGTACAAGGACGTGACGGCGCTCTTCCCGAGCTGCACGAGATGCACCGTTGCGTCAGACGGCGCGCGGTTTTGGACGGCGAGCTGGTCGTGCTTCAAGACGGAAAGCCCGATTTCTACGCATTGTAAAAGCGCAGTCTGATGGGGAACGCGTTCAGGATTTCCCTTGCGGCAAAGAGCAATCCCGTGCAGTTCGTTGCCTATGATATTCTCTACTACAACGGGAAAGATCTGACGGACTTGCCTCTCATGGAGCGCAAAAAGTACCTCTTCGAGAAGGTGACGGAGGGGTACAAAAGGAGAAACTGCAATGCCGCGGCAAAGTGTACCTGGGCATTTCCCGATGTGATATTTCCCGTCCTTCCGCTTGGCGACGATCCCCTCCAAACCCTCGCGTTTTGTAAGCTCAAAGAACGCCGTCCCCTCCCTTTCGCTCTGAGCCCCTTCCAAACAGGCTGACGCATGCCACCGCTCTGCGTTTCGTGCATGAAGTGCGTAATAGGGGGGACGGTATTCAGAATTTCTTGGGAACGGGGTACTCGGCGACGATATAAGCCTCATTTATAGCAATTACGTTCGGATTTATGGATTTACAGTCCACCAGAAAGGGAGCGGGGACTGGCAAAGCCAGTCCCCGCTCCCTTGTTTGCGGACTTATCAAATGGCTGCGCAAGCATGGCGAAGCCATGCCGCGGTTTACCCCGAAGCGTAGCTTTGGCACGAACGCAGTGCACGGCGTAGGAAAAGGGAAGATGGCACGATTGGCGCGAAGCATTCTGCGCAGGGAGTGCAAGTATATTTTTTCAAAATTTTTCTCCCAAAGTGCGCAAAAACAGTTGCAAAGCCTTTGCGGATATGCTATAATAACAAAGCTTTTGACGAGGCCTTGTGGTCAAGCGGTTAAGACGGCGCCCTCTCACGGCGCAATCCCGGGTTCGATTCCCGGCAAGGTCACCAGCAAAATGAGCAGACGTTGGTCTGCTCATTTTTTGTTGGTGACCTTGTCTGGTGCGAGAAACGGGCGGGTGTGCCCGACGCGCGGCGGCGCACGCCCGACGCGCGGCGGCGCACGCCCGACACGCGCAAGAAATGTCTGCTTGCAGGGACATTTCGCCGCCGTGGCGCACGAGAGCCGTAGGCTCGATGTAGCACGAAGCACGAAATATTCCCGGTTTTCCGTTTTAAAAAACGGCGCATCTGAAGATGCGCCGTTTCGATTATTTTGTCAATTCAAAGATCGCCTGTTTGTATACGTCCAGGAGGAGCCTGACCCGCTCCAGCGTGATATATTCGTCCGCTTGGTGTACGACGGGCTCGTCGTCTGCCATCTCGGGACCGAACGCCACGCCGCATTTCAATGCCCGCGCGTATGTACCGCCGCCGATTGCGATGGGCTCCGCCTGCGTGTTCGTGCAGTTCTCGTAGGTCTTGAGCAGTGTCTGCACCAGCGCGCTGTTTTTTTCCTGCATCAGCGGCGCCTGATGGTGCAGCGTCTCAAATTTGACGCCGATTTTTCTCAGCTTTTCCACGACGTCCGCATAGGGGACGGTCGCGGGGTAGCGGATATCGCAGATGACCTGAAGTTCACCCTTGCGGAATTTGATGATATCGGGCGAAAGGGTGAGCCTGCCCGTCTCGTCCGCAAGTTCGGTAAGTCCGCAGGCATCGCGGAACAGGCAGTCGATCACCTTTTTTACGTCCGCGCTCTTGTTTTCAAAAAAGGTGAGAATGGGCAGGATGGCGTTCTTGCCCAGTTCGGGCGTCGAACCGTGCGCGGATTTGCCGTACGCGATGATCTTTTTGCCCTTGATCTCCAGTCCCAGTTCGCGGGCGCGCGTGACGGTGAGCGTGCGCGGCGTCGCAGAGCATTCTGCGCACACCATGTTGACGCTCGTTCCGCCCGACAGGTAGCTGAAGGGGGGATTTTTTACGGGAAAGTGCAGCCGCACATGCAGAATTCCCTTTTCCGCATAGATGACGGGGAAACTCCCGTCGGGTGAGAAGCCCTCTTCGGGCATCGTGGAGACCTCGTTGAAGTGGCCGATGCAGCCCCAGCCGGCCTCTTCGTTGCACCCAAGCAGAAAACGGATGCGCTTTTTGGGCACAAAGCCCTCGTCCTTGAGCTGCTTCATGGCGTACAAGACGCAGAAGGCAGGACCTTTGTCGTCCATCGCGCCGCGTCCCCAGATCTTATCGTCTGAAACTTCGCCGCCGAAGGGATCCTTTGTCCAGCCGCTGCCCGCGGGCACGACGTCCAGATGCGCAAGTATGGCAAACTCCGCAGGACCTGTGCCGAAGGTCACTTCGCCGATGTAGTTGTCATAATTATGTGTTTCAAACCCCAAATCCTGCGCGAGGGAAAGGAAGTGTGCAAGACAATCCGCCGCGCCCTTGCCGAACGGCATTGCCGGCGTCGGGTCTTTGAGAGAGGAATCGAAACGGATGCTCTCGGAGATACTCTTTACGGTTTGCTCAAAACAATCAGTCATACAGCTTCTCCAATCAATTTCAATTCATTATACTCCTTGTAAAATGAGTTGTCAAGTATTTGCCGTATTTCGATTGTTTTGCGGGTGGGCAGAAAGCGGGTTTTTATCGATTTCTTTGAATTTACGAGAGAAATTTAATGCTTTTTTGATGCAAAGCTCAGAAAAATATGATACAATAGCAATAAGGTGGAATTATGCACGAGGGACACAGACAGCGCATGTTACAGCGGCTCGAGGACGCAGAGCATTTACAGGATCACGAACTTCTGGAGATCCTGCTGTTCAACGCCATCCCCCGTAAAAATACCAACCCGCTCGCCCATGAACTGCTCGCGGAGTTTGTCTCGCTGGACGGGCTTATGCGCGCGAGCTATGAAGAACTTCTGAACGTGCAGGGCATCGGGAAGGAGACGGCGGCGTATCTGCGCTGCATCGCCATTTTGTGCGAGCGGTTAAAAAAGCGCGAGGATCCTCTGCCGCGGCTCTTCAATGTGCGCGACTTTTCGGGGTTCTTATTTGAGCGCCTTGCGCCGCTCAAGGAGGAAGTCATCGAGCTGTTCGCGCTGGATGCGCAGCAGCACATTATTGCCGAAAAACGCTTTACCGTGTGCGCAACGGACAGAGCGGCGCTCGAGCCGGAGGCGGTCAACCAGTTCCTTGCCGTGCGCAAGCCTGCGGGGCTTGTGGTGGCGCACAACCATCCCGCCGCGCCCGCGCACCCGTCTGCGGCGGACGATAAATTTACCGCGCAGATGCAGGTCGTCTGTTCCATGAATAACGTCCGTTTTTACGATCATATCATCGTCGGCACGGACGGCACATACAGCTATTTCCTGGTCGGACGTATGGAGGAGATCCGCCGCGCGTTCGATCTCAATGCGATCGTGGGAGGGAAGATTCTCCGTGACTAATCGTCTGCATCAGATCCTTGCCTTTTTGTTCAAATGGGGCTCCTTCATCATCTTCGGGCTGCTCGTATTCGTAGAGTTTCTTCTCCTCGTCAATAACTGGAATGCCGTCTTTTTCGGGCATGTGCGCGCGTTCTGGGTGCTGCTGCCCGTGACCGCGTTCTTTACGATAGAGAACGCCGTCAAGCTGTGGGGACTGAAAAAGTTCACGCAGCGCATTCCCTGCTATGTGCTGGATATCCTCTGTCTCATTGTCCTGACCATCTTCTCGGACGGGATGCTCATTTCGACGCTGTATATCATCATCCTGTCCGAATTCTACCTCGGGCAGACTAGCCTCATGGGCAGCGTGGCGATGGGGGTAGCGAGCATCGTGCTCTTTCTGATTGCCTTTGCCGTTTCGGGTGCGCTCAAGGAGCAGAACGTCAACATCGCCATGCTCATCTCCAACGGCTTTAACGATATCCTCTTAATGGCGCTGCACTTTCTGGGCTTTAACTTTGTCCTGCACATCTACAGCACGAACAACGAGATGAGCGCGGCGCTCGAGGAGATCGAGGAGAGTAACCGCCGCCTGCAGGCGGCAAATGCAGAACTCAATGAGAACAGGCAGAAACTCCAGGAGGCATACAAGAACCTGCAGGAGGTGACGGTGCTGGAGGAGCGCCAGCGCATCGCGAAGGACATCCATGACACGGCGGGGCACTCCATTACGACCATTATCATGCAGACGGAGGCGGCAAAGCTGGTCATCGACAGCGACCCCGAGGACGCCAAGCGCAAGATCGCGGCGGCAAACCTGCAGGCGCGCAGCGCCCTGGAGGAACTTCGGGAGAGCGTGCATCTGCTCTCCGGCGCGTCCGAGCAGCTCACCCTGCGCGAGGCGCTCATGAATATCATCCACGAATCGACGGACGGCACGGGGATCGTCATCCGCGCCGACATTGACGATATCACGCTGTGCAGCGCGAAGCACCGGTTTCTGTGTAATACCTTAAAGGAGGGCATCTCCAACGGGTTGCGGCACGGAAATGCGACGGCGTTCTACTTTGAACTCAAGAAAAAGGGAGACAGGATCGCCTTCCTTCTGTCCGACAACGGCAGCGGCGTGGACGGCGCCAAGCTCAAAAAGGGGTTCGGACTCAGGGGCATGACGGCGCGCGTCGAGGCGCTGGGCGGCGAGGTCTCGTTTGAGAGCGAGCCGGACGAGGGGTTTGAGATCCACATTTCCCTTCCTGCGGACAATTTGTAATCTTTTATCGGGAGAAGACGATGGAACATAAAATACGGGTTTTGCTTGCGGACGATC
>DXBS01000037.1 GCA_019116405.1 Candidatus Gallimonas intestinigallinarum
GAGCCCCACGGCGACCGTCAAGTTGTCCATCGTGGGCAGCAGCAGCTGCGGAAGGATGAAATCAGACCACGGCCAGGTGAAGGACGTGAGCGCCGTATAGACGAGGATGGGCTTGGAAAGGGGCAGGATGATCTTGGTGAATACCTGAAAGTTGGTCGCCCCGTCCAGCCGCGCCGCCTCATCGATGGAGGAAGGGATGGTGTCAAAGAACCCTTTTTGCACCATATAGCCCATCGGCGCCTGCGCGGAGTAGATGAGGATGAGCCCCCAATGGTTGTTGATGAAATTGAACTGCGTCATGAGGAGAAACACCGCCGTCATTGCCATGAAGGAAGGGAACATCCCCAGAACGAGCGTCGTTTTCATGAGCGCTTTGCGGCTCTTGAATTTGAAGCGCGACATACAGTACGCCGTCAGGATGGTGAGGAGCGTCCCGAACAGGCAGCTCAGGACCGCCACGAACAGGGTGTTTCCGAACCATTCGGGGTAGTTATACATCTGCGTATCGGTGAACAGATTTTGATAGTTGCGGAAGCTGAACGCTTCGGGGAAAAACCCTTTGAGCGTATAGAGCGAGCCCGAATCCGAGAAGGACGCGAGGATGAGCCACAGGCACGGGAAGAAAAAGAACACGGCGACCGCGATGAGGATAACGTAGGTGATCGCGGCATCGACGGCGCGGCTTGCTTTGATGCTTTTGCTTTTTTTCATCGATAGGTCTCCTCCTGCCTGTAAGAAGGCGAAAAGATGTAGACGACGAGCGATATCACCGAGGTGATGAGGAAGATGATGAGGCTGATCGCCGCGCCGATGGAGTAATAGTTGTTGTCGATAGACATCTTATACAGCCAGTTGATGAGCAGATCCGTATCGTTGGCAAGGACGTAGCCCGCCGAGGACGATACGTCGCTGCGCAAAAAATAGAACACGCCGAAGTTGTTGAAGTTGCCGATAAACTGCGACAGGATGACGGGCGTTGTGGCAAAGACGACGAAGGGAAGCGTCAGATACCAGAACTGCTGGAAGGCGTTTGCACCGTCGATTCTTGCCGCCTCGTACTGGTCCTTGTTGGCGTTGGAGAGGATGCCCGTTGCCAGCAGCATGGAGGACGGGATGCTGATCCACGCATTCACCATCAGACCGATGAGGCGCGCAGGCCAAGTGGAGTTTGCGCCCAGGAAGAAAATGGCTCCCCCGCCGCCCTGCGTGATGTAGTAATTGATTG
Source organism: Candidatus Gallimonas intestinigallinarum (assembly GCA_019116405.1). The sequence continues at coordinate 1,226 of DXBS01000037.1, forward strand.
GCCCGCCGTTTGCAAACATATACTTGAAGCCGAGCATGGTGATAAACCCGGGGATCGCATAGGCGAGAATGGGAAAGAACCGCCAGAACACCTTGCCCTTGACGCACTTCTTGTTGAGCAGCAGGGCAAGCGCCAATCCGCCGAAGTAGTTGATCGCGGTGGAGGCGACTGCCCAAAGGATATTCCAGCCCAGAATTTTGAAGAAAGTCGTCGTGTACTCGCCGACGGCGACGAGCCTGCCGAAGTTTTCAAATCCCACCCAATCGACGAGCTTCGGGGGAACGATATCCCCGCCGTAGTTGGTGAACGCGATGAGGCTCATGAACACGATGGGCAGTACGTTGAAGATGCACACGCCGATGACGGGCAGAAAGAGCACGGTGCGGTAAAACTTCTGATCGAACATCTGTGCGACGTCCTGCCGGAAGGTCGTCGGCTTCTTGCCCGCCTCCACGCGCAGCTGGGTTGCATAGACCCCGCGCACGTTCGCAATATACAGCGAGACATATATCACCATCACGATGACAGACAAGATCCCCGTGATGAGCATGATGACGGAGTTGTCCCCCTCGATGCCGTACCACGGATTCGCCTCGACCGAACCGAGCGTGAACAGTCCGAAGAAGTCCCTTGCGCCCGTCAGGACGAGGTAGACGATAAATCCCGCCTGCACCAGAAGATAGAGCGCCCCCTTTGCCCACTGCCGGTACATCATCTGCCCCGTGCCCATGATGAGCATGGAGCACGCCACGCGCCAGTTCCCGTGCCTGAGCATGGCGCAGAATGCACGCCACTTCTTTTTGATCTTTTCTGCAATATTTTCCAACCACTCGCGCGGTGCGCTCTTGTATCCGATATCCGCCATGCTCCCCTCCTTTCAGCTCAATGTGTGGATGGCACTGTAAATTTCTGCATCCAACGCCTTCATCGCCGCAATGAGTTTTTCATCGGCATCATAGGTGCTGCCGCCTCGCAGACCGTCCTCCGCGATAAAGCGCAGAAGGCTGCCGAAACTCGCCCATACCTGCGTCATGGCGCGCTCGCCGGGCATGATACAGATGCGGTCGGCGATGAGATCGTCGTAGACGTCCGCCGCGACGCCGCCCTCCGCCTCCATGACGTCTGTGCGCGCAGGCACGATGCCCAGAAGTTCGCACCGCCGTGCGATCCATTCCTCGCTCGCGGCAAACTCGATGAAGGCGAGCGCAGCGTTGGGCGATTGCGTGTACGAGCTGATCGCGTAGCCGTTGATACCGCCCATGACGGTCATCTCCATCGTCTCCCCTTCGCGGTCGGTGAGATCGCCGCTGACGGGCAGCGCGGGGACTTTGGTCATGACGAGGTTTTCCCGCACGTAGGCGTCCACTTCCTCCTCCGTCCAGTCCCGATGGGTGCGGCTCCACGAACTTGCAAACTCTTCGAGAAAAGACTCATAGACGTCGGGCGTGGTCATCGTCGCAAAATAGGTGCCGTTGCCGAGAAGCTCATAGGCGGACGTGGTGATCGTATCGTCCGCGCAGTTGTTGTCCATGACCGTCGAAAGCTGGCGGATGATGCGCGCGCCCTTGTACGACTCGCCCGCGGAGAAGCCGATATCCGTCGTATCGTATTCGCCCGTCTCGTCCTGCCCGAAGATATACGCGCCGTAGGAGAGGAAGTAACCCGCGGCGAAGTACTGATCGTTCAAAGACTTCATGTAGCCGTACCGCGCGCCGTTTGACTCCGCCTTGACCTGCGCGGAATAGGCGAACAGATCCGCCCAGTTTTCCAACATGTCGGGCACGCCGTTTTTGTCGTCGTCCCACGCCTCCTGCCAGTTTTCGGGGAGAAGATCTTTGCGGTAATAGAGGAGGGGCTCCTGCACGTTGACGGGAACGGCAAACGTGTACTCCGTCCCCTCCATCGTCGACTGGTAGGCGTCCCACGCCTCAGAGGGAATTTCCGCATAGACTTCCATACTTTCCGCGGGAAGGGGCTGGATGTGCCGGTTCTCCGCATAGCGCATCAGCACGTCGTTCGCCTGATAGACAATATCGGGGCCGTACCCCGCAGGGCCGAGCTTTTCAAGGTCGGTATAGGCGCCCATGTTGGCGTCCACCGCCGTGATGCCGTACTGCGCATATTGCGCGTTGAAGGCAGCGAGCAGCTCGTCAAGATACCCCGTCTCCTTCGCCGTGTCGTTATCGAGGATGCGCAGGGTGACGTTCTCTTCGAGCACGCCCGTAAAGCGCTCCTGCGCCTCCTGCTCCTCCCGCTGCAAGCCGAGGACGCCGAAGGTGGTCATGAGCGCGATGACGATGAACGCGTGCGCGAGAAAGAGTGACAGCGTCTTAGTCATGTTCCCCCTCCTTTCTTTCGATCATGAACATATCCTGCCCGAGCGCGCCGCGGGCGTTGGTGCAGAGAATGCCTTTCGCAAGCGGGACACTCTTCTTCCCCAAATTGACGGTGAGCCGCAGCCGCTCCTTTGCGCCGCGCTCCATGAGGAAAAGATCGCCTTCCGCCCAGATCCTTGCAGCCGTGCCGTGCAGTGCGCGCTCCTCCCGTTTAAGGGCGGCGAGTCCCTGTACGAGATGCCACAGCGGCGGGCGCTTCTCTGCCTTTTCCCAGTCCATCGTGCGGCGGCAGTCGGGATCGTACCCACCCTCCATGCCGATCTCCGTGCCGTAATAGATACACGGCGCGCCGACAAAGCAGTAGAGCACGGCGAGCGCGCATTCGAGCTTTTGCGTGTTCCCCCCGACCTGCGTGAGAAAGCGGTGCGTATCGTGGCTATCCAGAAGGTTGAGCATCATGCCGTTGACCGTATCGGTGTTGCGCATCAGAAGCTCGTTGAGCTTTTGCGCGAACCCCACCGCGTTCAATGTACCGAACGCGAACACATCGAGGCACGCCTTGGTGAAGGCGTAGTTCATGATGGAATCGTACTGATCTCCGTGCAGATAGGCGTTTGCATCGTGCCAATTCTCGCCGATGATGACGCAATCCGCCCTCTCCGCCTTGACGGCGGCGCGCAGCCTCCGCCAGAACGCGTGCGAGATCTCATCCGAGACATCCAGCCGCCAGCCGTCGATCGCGTACTTCTTCATATAATACAGCGCCACGCCGATGAGATAGTTCTGCACCTGCGTATTGGACGTGTTCCACTTGGGCATATAGTCGCAGGCGGCAAAGCACGCATAGTTGACCTTGTCTGCATCGACCTTATCCCCGTCGATGAGGAACCAGTCGAAGTATTGCGACTGCCGCCCCTTTTGCAGGACATCTTGAAATTGGACGCATTTTTCGCTGACGTGATTGAAAACCGCGTCCAGCACGATGCGGAATCCTGCCGCGTGCACACGGCTGACGAGATTGGAGAAATCCTCTTCCCCGCCGAACATTTCATCGACCTGATAATAGTCCGACGTGTCATACTTGTGGTTGCTGACCGAGCGGAACACGGGCGTGAGATAGAGGGCGTTCACGCCCAGCTCTTTGAGATAGGGCAGCTTTTGCGCAATCCCCTTGAGGTCGCCGCCCGCAAAGCTCTTGGACGTGGGACGCTCCCCCCACGCGAGGTTGATATAGCAATCGTCCTTTTGAAAATTGCCGCGCGCAAAGCGGTCGATAAAAATCTGATAGAAGCGCGCGTCCTGCATCCAACCGACGGGGACGTGAATGTCCGCCTCGTTGAGGTAGGCGAGCTGAAAGGCGTTATAATAGCTCAGCGTGAAGTCGAACGTCTCCGTCAGTCCGTCCTCCGAAAAGTAGTACGTCTTTCCGCCCTCCGTCAGCGCAAAGACGTAGACGAGGCGCACGTCGTCGAGCTCCAGTTCCGCCGTATAATAGTGGAAGAGGCGGTCGGAATAGGCAAGGCGCATGGGCGCGGAGAGGCGGACTTTGGCGAAGTCATACTTCCCGCCGTAAATAACCTGCACGGCGGGCGCATCCTCCTTTGCCGTGCGCAGGCGCAGCGCCACGCGGTTCTTGGAAAGCGCGTAGGCATACTGCGTCTCCGGTTTATGGTAAATTGCCTGTTCTCGCATAGGATATCTCCGTGATATTGACAAAAATACAATTTGTATTTATAATGGGGATATGAACAAAAGAGTTACCATCAAGGACGTCGCCGAGGCGGCGGGCGTCTGCAAGGCGACCGTCTCCTACGTCCTCAACGACAGGAAAGATCAGAAGATCAGCGAGGCGACCAAGAAAAAGGTGTGGCAGGTCGTCAACATGCTCGGTTACCGCCCCAATGCCTTTGCGCAGAACATGCGCACGACGGAGGAGCGGCAGATGATCGGGGTGTGCCTTCCGGAGGACATGAGCGCCCTCGAAAAGGCGGCGAGCATGGATTTTCTGAGCGATCTTTCCGCCGTCCTCAAAGAGCAGAATGCGAGCATCGTGCTGCTTGGCTGTGCGCCCGAGCGCATCAGCACGGCGGACGCGCTCATCGCCTGTTCCCTCACGCGGGAGCAGTTCTTCGCGCTCGGCGAATGCAACTTTATTCCCCTGCTCTCGGTGGACTGCCGCATCGACGACTCTTTGTTCTTCGAAGTCGCGCCCGATTATGCCACCCTGAAACTGCGCGCCGACGCGCATTTCGGGGGCGACTACTGCTATGTCTGCATTCCACCGCGCGATCAGATGCTGCGCCGCGAGATCGAAGCCGCCTTTCCCCGCACCATGTTCGTGCGTACCTTCGGCGATCTGGAGAAGATCGGGGCGCGCAATATCTTTGTCACGCAGAGGGCGCTTGCGGAGGCGTTCTCGTCCCGGGATTGCGATCTGTACCTTTGGGAGGACGCCGGCAGGCGCACCGCCGAAACGGTCGCCGCGTGTACGCGGCTCGCGCTCAGCCACGAACCGTGCGAACAGCACATCTTCAGAGTATCATAGATTTTAAGATATCGGACGGCTTTTGCAAGCCGTCCGATCGCATTTGCGCCTTATGCCGATGTCACGGCGTAGATATTCAGTTCACCGCTCTCCCAATCGTACACGAAGCGGTATGTCCCCGCCGTCGTACAGGTCAGATTATTCCCGGAAGCGGGGCGGAAGAGCGCGTTGGCGTTGTCCGCCGCGTCCTCGCCGAGCGAGCTCACACCAACAAAGGTGCCGTCAGAGCCCGTCGTAGTGTCCAGTTGCAGTCCCGCCTGCCACGTTGCGCCGTTCGCGACCATCTCGTCCGTGATCGTCATCGTGATCTCGAACACGCCGTCGGATGTCTCCGTCAGCTTATAGTCATCGATGAGCACGCCGTTATCGTCTGTGATCTTCCAGCCCTCGACGAAGCTACCCTTGATATAGACGGTATGCTGCATATCTGCGGGGGTGATGGAAATGATCTTTGCGTAAGCATCAAATTCGATATTATATGTTCCTGCGGTCACAACGAGAATGTTGTAGTTTTCATTCTCCGCATCCGCCGCTTCAACAGTACCGTCCGTACCGCGGTAATACTGATAATTGTAGGAGACCGCCTGACCGCCGTTGGTCGGCGTCTCGCCCGGCTCGAAGCCGCGCAGGACGATCTGATTGCCCGCCGTCAGCTGTACGCCCTCCAGCAGATAGGTGCCGTCCGACTGTTCGGTGAACGCATAGGTATAGTCGCCGTCCGTATTGGGATAGCTGCCCCACTCGCAGACCGAATCCGATGCTCCGAATTCCCCGTCCAGATAGTAGTCATACTCGGCAAGTTCAGCCGTCCCGTCAAAGGTGACGCTCAGCACCTGTGTCGAAGCGTCATAGGTGAAGGTGTACAACCCGTCCGCCGCGGGGGTCATGTTGTTGGAATAATCGGTAAACAGCGTCTGGCTCGCCTCGTCCAGGTTGGTGCCGCGCAGATAGGAAGTCCCGACCGTTGATTCGCCCGTCGCCCTGTCGACCACAAGGCTCGTGAACATGAACTGATCGCCTGCCGTCAGATAGACGGAGAGGGTGTACGTCGTGCCGACGCGCGTCATCTGTGTGGAGGGGTTGTAGATATCCGCCCACTGCGTAATGTTTGCGCCCTTGATATAGTACTCCGTCACGGTGGAAGAGAGCTCCGCCGCAGGGCCGTTGTATTCGTATGTAATGGTATCAAAGTTGCTGATGGAGACCTGCCCGCTGTTTACGTTTTCGTCGTAGTAGTCCTCATCGGGATAGGTCGCCAGCGTGAAGGTATAGTTCCCGGGATAATCGACGATGATGTTGCTCTGCTTGTCGGCAGTCTCGCCGATGCCGCCACCACCCGAGAAAGGCGTGACTTCCTGCCCGTCCACCGTCATGGTGCGGTCGGCGAGCGGGATATAGCCATATCCGCGCTGGTTCATCCAGCTCGTGTCCGTGGCGAACTGGAACTGATCGTCCTCATACAGATCGAGCGTGATCGTAAACTCGTTCTCGCCCTCCGTCTTTTCCAGCATATGAATATCGGTGATGACCGTGCCCCACGCGCTGGACGAGAGGATATCTCCCTGCCCGTTGCCGACGATCGCCCAGGTACGCGTATCCTCCGAACCGACCGTCACGTAGCCCGCATACAAATTCCTGTCCGCCGTGATCGCCTCCGTCTCAAAGTCAAACACGCGGTTGAGCCCCGCGTCGACATACCAGTCGGAAAACTCCATGCCGTCCTTGTCTTCAGGCTCCCAATAGGTGGCATACCCGCCCTCTTCGACTTCCTCCGTCCTGAGTACGGTCGTGCCGTCGCAATAGGTCACCGTGAAAGTGGTCTCATCCTCTTCGGGAGTCGTGCACGCCGTAAAGGCGACCAACCCCAGCGCCAATGTCAGCGTGACCGCCGACACGATCCACTTGAACCTTTTCACTTCATTTTTCCTCCGATTTGGCGTTACTGAACTGTTTCAGTACATCTTTATTATATCACGGATTTCCCCCTTGTCAAGACCCTTTCTGAAAATTTCTAAAAATTTTTGTGCTTTTCTTGCAATTCTCTTTATTTTTGTTATTTATCCCCTCCGAATTTGCTTTTTCGGTCGACTATGGCAACATAGTTCCTCGCGGACGTCAACGGCCGCAAAATCGCTGTATGGGAGAAATGATTGCTCTACAAGCGTTCCGTACCGTAAAGATGTTCGATATGAAGATCGCAGGCATGCTGCACAAAATTGAAACAAGCGTTATGATTGAATAATGATTGAATAATCTACAAAGCATTGCAGAATTTAAAAATGTCAGTTAGGCATGAGCTTGTTATAGACGGGAAGGCGTGACAAATTGTCACGCCTTCTTTTTGCTTTTATGGTTATTTATGGTATTTTTCCGTCAACATGGGGATATCATCATGATCAACCTGCCCCTTCGTTGATACACGATACAAGCAATCCGCCAAGTATTACTTTGATCCCCCGAATAATGCTTTTAACTTCTCAATATCGGCTTTGGGCTTGCGCTCCGCCGTCAGAAGTCCGTTGACTTCCTGCTGGACGTCGGTGAGCTGCGTATAGCAGTATCCCTGGAAATTGCAGGAGTATACGCCTTGCATGATGGATCCGAGCTGTTTTAAGAACGCTTCCTCATTTTGCGCCGCGCCGCTGTACCCCCACGCCTCGCCCTTGGCGTCGGACTGCATTGCCCTGCCGCCGAACTCCGTCAGAAGGGCAGGCTCACCCGCATACCGCTCCCCTTCCGCAAACAGCGCGAATCCCTGCGGATGCATGCCGTCGTATCCGTTTGCATACTTTGCAAAGTCCTCCGCTTTTTCCGAATCGTAATCGTGTACGCCGAGGATATCCGTAGGATTCACCGTCTCAAACCCGTCGTTCGTGGAGATGAGCCGCGTAGGGTCGAGCGACTTCGTGAGATAGTACAGCGAACGGGCAAAGACCTTCTGTCTTTCGTCCGTCGCGATCTCCCGCGTGCCCCAGCTCTCATTGAGCGGCACATAGCACACGTTGCTCGTGCAGTTCCGCCCCGCTCTGACGATCTCCTGCCACTCCTTCGTGATGGCGGCGGCCTCCTCCGCGCAAAAGCGGTATGCGGACGGCATTTCGCACCACGTCAGAAAACCAAGCTCTTCCGCATAGTAGCAGTAATACGGGTCTTCTAATTTCTGATGTTTCCGCGCCCCGTTAAATCCCATCTCCTTTGCGAGCTCAATGTCCTTTCTGAGCGCCTCCGCAGAGGGCGGCGTGAGCCCGCTCTCCTGCCAATACCCCTGATCGAGCACCAACCGCTGATAGTACGGGCGGTTGTTCAGGCAGATTTTGCCATGCTCGTCAATAGAAATTTTGCGCATGCCGATGCGCGTATGTGCG
>DXBS01000038.1 GCA_019116405.1 Candidatus Gallimonas intestinigallinarum
ACCTGCGCGCACTTCTGAATGGCGACCTGCGCAACGCCGCAGCATCCGATGACCAACAGTTTCATGTTTGTATCCTCCCTCTATAATATCAAGAATTTGCAGCGCCCGCAGATGCGGGCATATATTTGCCGCGCTCAGTCCTTTTCAGCGGCGAGCAAAATGTCCTCCACATACTTGGGCAGCATGAATGCGCCCATGTGCAGATTGGTCGTATAGTAGCGCGTGGGAATACCGCGCTCTTTCCACTTGGCGGGGTTGAAGTCCTTCAGCGGATGATACTTTTTGCTGGCAAAGCCGAACAGCCAGTAGCCCGAAGAACAGGTGGGAATGTGCGCCTGGTAGACCTTGGAGACGGGGAAGCAGCGGAACACCTTCTGGTGCATCTTGCGGCACTCCTCCTCGTCCTCGGCATAGAAGGGACTGCCGTGCTGGTAGACCATGACGCCCGTATCGTTGAGCGCCTTGAAGCAACTGCCGTAGAACTCCTTGGTGAACAGCCCCTCCGTGGGCCCGAATGGATCGGTGGAATCGTTGATGATGAGGTCGTATTCCCCCACCTTGCCGCGCAAAAACTTCAGCCCGTCCTGAATGTACAAGTTGACGCGCTTATCGGTGAGTCCCGCCGCCGTCTCCGGAAAGAAAGTGCGCGAGACGTAGACGAACATTTCGTCCTCCTCCACGACGTCGATGCGCTCGATCTCGGGATAGCGGCACAGTTCCTTGGCGACGCCGCCGTCGCCGCCGCCGATGACCAGCACGTTGCGGACATGCGGGTGTACCGCCATGGGGACGTGCGCCACCATCTCGTCATAGATGAACTCGTCCTTTTCCGAAAAGACGACCTCGCCGTCCAGACTTATAAACTTGCCCAGATCCTCCGAGTCGAACACGTCCACCTGTTGGATATCGCTGCGCTCGGAAAAGAGCTGCTTTTTGACGCGGATATTCAGCTTGATATTGGGCGTATGGATGTCCGAAAACCACATTTCCATATGCAATCCCTCCCTTTTCTTTGGTTATTTCAATACGTTGAGCCGCTCGACGGCGAAATCCTCCGTACCCTGCATGGAACAGCCCTTCGCCTTGGCATAGACGATATATTCGATGATGTCCCTGGTGATCAGCTCCCCGGGCGCAAGGATGGGAATGCCCGGCGGATAGCACATGACAAACTCCGTGCACACTTTCCCCTCCGCCTCCTGCAAGGGAAGGGAGACCTTGTCCGAGTAGAACGCCTTCCTCGGGGGCACGGCGACCTTGGGCGAGACGTACTCCGCACTCAGCATACCCGCCTTGTCCCTCTTGTACAGCCGCTTGAGATCGTACAGTGCGCCGACCAGCCGTTCGATATCCTGCAGCCTGTCCCCGATGGAGACGTACGCGAGGATATTGGAGATGTCGCCGAACTCGATCTGGATATTGTACTCGTCACGCAGAAGATCGTACACCTCGATGCCGGCAAGCCCCAGATCGCGCGTGTACACGGCGAGCTTGGTGACGTCAAAGTCGTACACCGAAGTGCCGTTGATGAGTTCCTTCCCGTAGGCGTAATAATCCCCGATGCCGTTGATCTCCTCCCGCGCGTAGGATGCCATCTTCATCACCTTTTCAAAGGACGCCTCGCCATTCAATGCGAGGTTGCGGCGGGAGATATCCAGGCTGGACATGAGCAGATAAGATGCGCTCGTCGTCTGCATCAGGTTGATGATCTGACGGACGTAGTCCTCGTTCATGCACCCGGAGAGCAGCAACAGAGAGCTCTGCGTCAGACTGCCGCCCGACTTATGCATGGAGACCGCCGACATGTCCGCCCCCGCCGCCATGGCGGACACGGGCAGATCGGGATGAAAGGAAAAGTGCGTGCCGTGCGCCTCGTCCGCGAGCACCTTCATGCCATGTTCGTGCGCGATTTTCACGATGGAGCGCATGTCCGAACAGATGCCGTAATAGGTCGGGTTATTGACGAGCACCGCCTTTGCGTCGGGGTTGTCCTCCACCGCCTTTTTCAGCTTCTCCGGCTCCATCCCCAGCGCGATGCCAAGATTCTGGTCCACTTCGGGATTGACATAGACGGGAATCGCGCCGTTCAAGATGAGCGCGTTGATGACCGACTTGTGCACGTTGCGCGGCATGATGATCTTGTCCCCTTCCTTGCAGACGGAGAGGATCATGCTCTGCACGGCAGAGGTCGTGCCGCCCACCATAAAGAAGGCGTGCGTCGCGCCGAATGCCTCGGCTGCGAGCTCCTCCGCCTCACGGATGACCGAGGAGGGATGGCACAGATCGTCCAGCGGCTTCATGGAGTTGACGTCCAGTCCCACGCACTTCTCGCCGAGCAGCTCGACGAGCTCGGGATTGCCGCGGCCGCGTTTGTGCCCGGGCACGTCGAAGGGAACGACCCGCTGCTTGCGGAATTTTTCAAGCGCTTCGTAGAGGGGGGCGCTTCTTTGGTTGAACTCGCTCATACTTCTCTTCCAAAAAAATAAGGGATGTCCCGAACAAGGACGTCCCTCGATAGTGCGCATGCATGCGTAAAAAATCGCTTTTGCTTGATGCACGTGGATCAGAGTCTATACAGCAAATACTTTTAATACTCTTATTGACCGTTTCACAAGTGACGCCTTTTATCGGCTAAATTCAAACAGGTTGCCCTGTCCAACTTATAAAATTTGAGTCTAGGCGAACAGCCTTATCTCAATCAATAATGCGGCACACGCCGCCGAATATTTGCATGGACTCCGAACACGCCATACCTTTGCTTTGAGTATAACGGGTATTGCAGAATTTGTCAATTAAAATACCGCAATTCCTCAAAAAAATCGCGCGCATTCCCCTCTTTTCTTTCCGTTGCGCAAAAACAGGAAAGCATACGGCCGTATTATGTCAATAATTGTCCAAAAACGGACAATACATTGCTTGCCATGCCCGCAAAGTGCAGGTATAATATGGGCGGAAAGGAAGGGGCAGCGCCGGAAGATCTGTCGCCGTGCGCAAATCCCGTCACAAATATTGTCTATTCAAAATCCCCCCCAATCTCTGACAATGAGGCGATCGGAATCATCGCCTCATTGTCCCCCCCCATTTGCCCGGAGGCAAACGATCATGAACAACCTATCTCATGCAATCGACGCACTCATCGCCTATGCGCGCGAAAAGCTCGGGCTTTCGGCGCGCAACGCGATCTATGCGCGCAACGCCGTGCTTGGACTTGTCGGCGCGCAGAGCTACGAAGGCAGTGGCGCAGTCTATGACGGGCGGGAGGTCTCCGACCTTCTTGGCGATCTCGTCCATGCCTGCGCGGAAGCGGGACTTCCCGCCGCCGAACAGCCCGAACGGCTCACCGACGGCGTGATGGGCGCGCTGATGCTCTCCCCCGAGGCGGTCGAAGAGGCGTTTGCCGCGCACATGCGCGTCTCCTCCGCCGAGGCGACGGGGTGGCTGTACGACTACTGCGTGCACGCCGACTACGTCAAGAAGAAGAAACTGGACGCCAACCCCCGCTTTACGGCAGAGAACGGGCTGATCGTCACGATCAACTGCGCAAAGCCCGAATTCCGCGACCCCAAAAAGGCGGCGAGCGGCAACAGCGTCAGGGGCGGCTATCCCGCCTGCACAATCTGCCGCGAGAACGAAGGCTTTATCGGGCGCAACAAATGCACGCTGCGCACCGTCTCGCTGGAGCTTGGCGGGGAGCCGTGGTTCTGGCAGTTCTCCCCCTACGGCTACTTCCACGAGCACGGCATCGCCGTCAATCAAAAGCACATCCCCATGCATGTGGACAGGGACACTTTTGTGCGGCTCATGCAGTTTGTCGACCTGTTCCCGCACTACTTCATCGGCTGCAACGCGCCCCTGCCGCGCATCGGCGGCAGCGTGCTCGCCCACGACCACTACCAGGGCGGCGGCGAAGTACTTCCGCTGCACCGCGCCCCCATCGCCGTCCCGCTCTCCCATCCCGACTTTCCGGAAATCAGGGCGGGCGTCATTGACTGGCAGGGCACGGCGGTGCGCCTCAGCGGAAAGAATGCCGACCAGATCGCGGACCTCTCCGAGCGCGTGCGCGAGGCATGGTGCGCCTACGAGGACGCCGCGCGCGGGCTCATCCCCGTTGACGGCGACGGCGTACACCACGCCGTCAGCCCGACCGTCATCAAGACGCAAAACGGCTACGAAATGAACCTCATCCTGCGCAGCAATATCACCTCGGCGCAATACCCGGACGGCGTGTTCCATGCGCACCCGGAGTTCCACGTCATCAAGAAGGAGTCCATCGGGCTCATCGAGGCACAGGGGCTGTTCATTCTCCCCGGACGGCTGGTGCATGAACTTGCCGACCTCGAAGCGCTCCTTATATCGGGCGCGCCTCTGCCGGAGCAGTACGCAGACTACGCGATGCTCTTTGCAGAGATGAAGGCAATGTCCCCCGCCTTTACGCCGCAATCGGCGCACGAAGCAGTCAAGACGGAGCTGGCGAGCGTATGCAGCCGTATCCTGAAAAATACCGCCGTCTTCGAGACCCCTTCGGACACGGCACAATTCCTCATCCACAAGGCAGGTTTCACCTATGGAAAATGAAAAACAGTTCATGTATGCCGTCTCGGCGGCAGGGCGCATCAACCTCATCGGGGAGCACATCGACTACTGCGGCGGCAAAGTCATGCCCGCGGCGCTCTCGCTTAAAAACACCGTCTACATCCGTCCCAACGGCACCGACCGCATCAACCTTGCGTGGACGGACATCCCCGCGCGCATCTCGCTGGAGATCGGGCGGCTCAACGACTACCGCAAGGTGAAATATGCCGACTATCCCGCGGGCGTCGCCTATATGTGGCAGCAGGCGGGGCACAAACTCGTCGGATGCGACATTTTGCAGGACTGCTCCGTCCCCTTCGGCAGCGGGCTGTCCTCCTCCGCCGCCATCGAGGTCAGCACGATGGTCGCCCTCGCGACCGTTGCGGGCGAGACGCCCGATTTGAAGCAAGTCGCCCTCCTCTCGCAGAAGGCGGAGAATGAGTACTGCGGCGTCAACTGCGGCATCATGGACCAGTTTGCCTCGGCAATGGGCAAGAAGGATCACGCCATCCTGCTCGACTGCAAGACGCTGGACTATGAGTATATCCCCCTCGATCTTGGAAACTACGAGCTCATCGTCGCCAACTGCAACAAGCCGCATGCCATTGTGGAGAGCAAGTACAACGAGCGCCGCGCCGAAGTGGAGCGCGCGCTGGAACAGCTGCAACAGGTGTACCCCTCGATCAGCTGTCTTGCCGACCTTACGCCCGACATGTTCGAGCGCGCCAAGCACGTTCTGAGCGGCAAGATCCTTGACCGCGCGACGCACGTCGTCTATGAATGTGCACGCGTCGCAGAGGCAGCGGAGGCGCTCAAGGCGGGCAAGATCGAGACGCTCGCCAGGCTCATCAACGCCTCGCACGACAGTCTCTCCAAGCTCTACGAGGTAACAGGCAGGGAGCCTGACGCGCTCGCCTACGCGGCGCGGGCACAGGAGGGCTGCATTGCCTCGCGCATGATCGGCGCGGGCTTTGGCGGCTGCACCATCAGCCTTGTGGAAAAGGGCAAGACGGACGCCTTCCGCGAGAACGTCGGAAAGGCGTACAGGGAGGCAGTCGGCTATGAGGCATCCTTCTACGATACGACCATTGAGGACGGCGTGAACATCACAAAGCTCTCCTGAATTTCTGATACACTTGCGGGCGTTCGGCACAGCCGAACGCCCGCATTCTTTTTCTTGTGAAATGCCCCCTATCGCAGCGCGGGCTATGGCGAAGGCGCCATGGGCGCGCAAAAGCGGTAATAGATCTCGATCGTGCGCGACGATGCCCGCTCCCCTACCACGATCTTTTCAACGAGCTGCAGGCACAGCTCGCGGGTGAGCTCTTCGCACGCGGCGTAATGCACAAGGCGCGCTGCATACTGCCTTGCGGTCTGCGCGTCGTCCGGGCGCGCAAGGCGCGCCTCCAGCGCGGCGATCTGCTCCGCGATTCTGACCTTTTCCGCCTGGTAGCGCTCGCACAGCGACTTGCAGACGCTCTCCGGGAGTTTTCCCAGCACCCGCTCCTCAAACGCCGATGCGATCAGACTGTCCAATTGGACAAGCCTTGCCCTGCAAGCGCGCAGTTCCTTTTCCGCAGCGCGCCTGTCCTGTGCGCCGCGCGCTTCCAGCTTTTTGAGGTATGCCTTCCCGGCGGCCTCCGCATCGATTGAGACAGTGCCGAGCATGGTGCGAATATCGCGCAGGAGCAGCTCTTCCAATTGTCGCTCGCCGATGCTGTGGGAGGTGCAGTACTGTTTGCCGAGGTCGACATAGGTGCGGCAGGCATAGCAGGCGTTTTTCCCCTTCGCCGCCCTGCGCTTCATCTTCTTGCCGCAGTCGGCGCAGACGAGGAGTCCGGACAGGGGGTGCACTTCCTGCGCCTGATCCGCCCTGCCGCGCGGTGCGGCGCGCATCGCCTGCACCTGCTCCCAGACCTCGCGGGAGATGATCGCCGCGTGCGCATCTTCCTTTACGATGCGCTCCCCTTCCGGCACGGTGACGACCTTGTGGTTTTTATAGGAAAAGCGCGTCGTCTTGTGCTGTGTCAGCGTGCCGATATAGGTCGGATTGCAGAGGATGCCCATGACCGTCTTGGGCGTCCAGTGGGGCGAACAGCGGCGGTCCGATTTTTTGCCGTCCAGCCGCGTGAAGTAGGTCGCGGGGTTGGGGACGCCCTCATCGGTCAGCCGCCGCGCGATCGCGCGGGCGGAATTTCCCTGCAGGCGCATGTCATAGATGCGCCGCACGATGCCCGCCGCCTCCCCGTCGATGACCGCCGTACGTTTTTCGTCCGTGCCCGCTTTGTAGCCGTAGGGATAGGCCCAGTTGGTGTACTTGCCCGCGCGCCAGTTGCTCTCCAGCACCGCGCGGATCTTCTTGGAGGTATTCGCTGCGTGCCATTCATTGAACACGTTCATGATGGGCATCATGTCCATGCCCGCCCCCGACCTGTCCGCGGTGTCCACGTTGTCCGCAAGAGCGATAAAGCGAATGCCGTAGGCGGGAAAGATATAGTCGATATACTGCCCGACGCGGATATAGTTGCGCCCGAAACGGGACAGGTCTTTGACGATGATCGTGTCGATCTTCCCCTCTTTGGCGTCCTCCAGAAGGCGCGCAACGCCCGGACGTTCGAAGTCGGTGCCCGACCAGCCGTCGTCCGCATACTCGCCCGCGACCGTGCCGCCATTTTCCGCGACATACCTTAGGAGCATCGCGCGCTGATTTTCAATGGACATCGACTCGCCCGCCTTCTCGTCGTCGCGCGAGAGGCGCATATAGATTCCCGTACGCCCGAGGGGAGCCGTCATAAGCCCATCTCCCGATCGACCCGGCGCACGGCGACCTCCAGAACGATTTTAGAAAGCGGCGCATCCCCCGTAAAATGTCTGATGACGAGGCACTTTTGTCCATCCGCCTCGTATGTCTTTTCCGAGGTCGGATGAGCGCTGCACGGCTCCTGCGGCTGCGTTGGCTGATTTTCCGTATTCTGCTCCTCCGTCAGGACGATTTGGACACATGCCCCCTATCATGATATGAAGCTTCCGCGCCCGACTGTGCGCATAAACGAATCGCAGGCTGCCGCAGTACATGCGGCAGCCTGCCCTTAAACTTTTCAAATTTTCTTACCATTGCAGCGCCTTGCCCGCGCCGCACTCCTTTATTTGCCAAATTGATCAAGCAGCAGCAGATCTGTCTGCCGGCGCAGCATGAGCAGCTTTTCCAGCTCTTCGCGCGTTAGAAAAACGCCCGCCTCTTTGAACAGGCGCAGCATTTCGTCCACATATTCGTCCTGCGTAAGATTCGGATAGGCGCAGGCAAGATCGTCCAGTCCCCGCTTCAGCCTCTCGTTGGTGCCGAGCGCGGTATTGAACGCCGCCGCCTCTTCCAGTCCGAGCCGATCTCTGTTTGTGTTGTGCATTGCGCACCCCCTTGTCAGAATGCAGTAAACTGTAACCTGCCTCCAATTTACCGTACACATTCTATCACGGCAGCGAGATATTGTGACAAATTGCGCGCGAAATCAGCCTTTGGGCGCGTGAAATGGCACCAAACGACAAACGCGGCGGTGCAATCTGAGTTACACCGCCGCGTTGAAACTAAATTTTATTTTTTGAAGGAGTAGTCCAGATAATATTCCATGAACTTGCGGTAGGATTTTTTTGCCACGGGCAATGCGGCGCCGCGGATCAGGATATCCCCGTCCTGCACGCCCGTAATGTAGTTAAGGTTGACGATATACGTCCGGTGCGGCGCGTAAAATGCCGGATCATCCGCCAGAATCTGTTTGAACTGTTCCAGCGTTTCCGGCGTCGTCACCTTGCTGCCGTCCGCAAGCAGGATCTCCCTGCGATGATTGAAACTTTCGATACAGACGATCTCGGAGGAAAGAAGCTTGCGCACGCCGCCGCCCGTCCGCGCGACGATGGATTTTCCGCCGGGCACGTCCAGCCGTGCAACTGCGGTCATGGCCACGCCCTCCAGCCGCGCCCGATCGATGGGCTTCAATAAATATCCCGCGGCATTGACGCCAAACGCCTCCACGCCGTATTCGCGCGACGTCGTGAGGAAGATGATCTCGCACATCTCGCCCCGACTGCGGATACACGACGCGACCTCCATGCCCGACATGACGGGCATGATGATATCCAGGAAGTAAAGATCGAATCCGCCCTTCTCCTGCACCACGTCCAAAAGCGCAAAAGGATCGGTGAACGCCTGCACCGAGAACGGGCGGACGATGCGGGAGGAAAGATCGTCCAGCATGCCGAGGATGATTCTGACATCTGCGGGACTGTCATCGAGCACGGCTACTTTCATCATGATGCAGTCCTCCTCAATAAAAGCCCGTCTTCGGAGGCGATGGCGTCCGTCACGGTATGCGATATGACAAAGGACACGCTGCCCATGGGCGAGATCGTATCGTCCGCAAACGCGATCACGAGCAGACCGTTCTCGTTGATATAGAACGACCAGTCGTCCGTACAGTCGCCGAGATATTCAAATGCCGGCTCGCTTTCCCAGATGCCGTAGCCGTAAAAGACGTCATAGTAATGTTCCACGCGGTACTCGATCTGCGCGACGATATCTTCAGACAGGATATCGAGACAGCCGCTGTCCTCCCGGAAGAGATCGGAAAGCTCCGCGATCTCATCGCGCTCCTTATCGATGACAAAATACCTTTCATAGGAGAGCGAGCTCCCGACGTTCAGCGTGTAGCTGACCCTGATCGTGAGCATCGCCTCATTTTCCACGAGGACGGAGCTCATGATATCCGCGCCGACGTACCCCTGATCGCGCAGGCCGTAATAGGTCATAAACTCGTCCACGCACGCGTCGATATAGTCCTCGATTGTCTTATCGATCGTTTCATTGCCCGTCTGGGGATAGGTGACATCCAGCTCGCTGTCCCCCCAGCCAAATCCCCAGTTGCGGAAATCGACGGCGGAGACCGCCGCGCCGAGCACGGGAACGTCCTCGAGCGCGCTCACGGTGGCGGGCATGCAGTTGAGGGAGATGATCGCCGCGACCAGACCGAGCGGGACAGCGGTGAGGGCGCGCACGCTGCCCCGCTTCCCGCGGCGCGGGGAGCTCACGTCCGATGTTTCAAACAGGACAAGCCGGATGGAAAAACTTTCTTCCGTACTCTCGCACTTGAGAACCCCGCTGTACTTTTGGACAATATAGCGGATGCTCGTCATGCCATAGCCGTGCTCGTCCGTCTTTGTTGCGATGGGCAGTCCGTCCTCCCCGAGCGCGACGGCGTGTTGAGATACTCCACCACCTGCCCCCTGTCGCCCTGCACCAAAAGCCCGCGGATGGCAGCAAAGTGATGGCGCATGTCGTGACGGTAGCGCCTGCCAAGTTCCAGCTTTTGTTCGGAGAGCTTGTACTCCTCCCGCTCGATCTCCACCTGACGGAGCGCCTCTTCGCGCTCGATGCGCAGCTTCATGTTCTTGTAGCGGGTCACGATATATGCCGTCGTGACGCCGAACACGCACAAGTCGGCGGCGAGCAGGAGAAGGATAGCGGTGAGATCGCTCACGCTTGAGATCTGATACAGCGACAGCACGACCGGCAGAAACATGACCGGCAGAAGAAAGAGGTTTTTCTTTTCCGTCTTGTCATAGTCGCGGAAGATGCCACGCAGATAATAGTAGACGACAAACGCGATGACGGCGCTGACTGCGGCGACGATGAGCGCGCAGAGCACGCCGCCCCACACCCCGTCAAAGCCGAACGTGACGACAAGTTTTCTTACAAGCCCCGCGATGACGCATGCAAGCAGGGCGACGGATATCACAAAGACATTTCCCGTAAAACTTCTCTTTGAGAGCACAAACACCGCTATGATGACGGGAAGATACGCCGTGACGGGCATAAGCGCGATGAGGAACGCATTGTCCAGACGGGTAAAACCGAGCCCGAGATAGACGGCGACGATCGCACCGACGAGCACCGCCCACGCGATGTATGTCACCGCCCGCGAGAATCTTCTC
The DNA here is from genome assembly GCA_019116405.1 of Candidatus Gallimonas intestinigallinarum. Next base: position 10,555 of record DXBS01000038.1, read on the forward strand.
ATGGTCAGAACGACGCAAATGAATGCAAACAATATAAAAGGGATCATCGAAAAAATGATATTGTTCATTGCCCTTTCCTCATGCAGAAACTCATCGCCGTCTGCAGCGACGCATCTTTCGCGATAACCGAAATAACCAGGGAATGACTCTATTATATCACAATTTTTTCGTATGCGCCATGATTGAACCAGCCGATTCATACGGCGATCGGCGCATTTCACGCAACAAATATGAAGCGATCCTTCCTTTCCCTTATGTTACCTGCCCCGTGGGACCCGTAGGACCGGTGGGACCTGTGGGACCTGTGGGACCCGTCACCCCCGTACCGGTCGCGCCCGTCGCACCGCTTGCGCCGGTCGCGCCTGTCGGGCCCGTAGGCCCGGTAGGACCGGTATAACCAGTCGCGCCCGTTGCGCCCGTGGGACCGGTTGCACCCGTCGCGCCCGTATAGCCCCTGGGACCGGTAGGTCCCGTCGGTCCGGTACAGCCCGAACATCCCGACGGACGCGCAGGGTCGACCATATTGACAGCCTCGGACGCTTCCGAGAACACCATGTTCCAACCACATTTACAGATGCAGGGACAATTCCCGCACACGCAGCACCAATTGTATCTCGTCATTTTTTCCTCCGTTTGTGCGCAGATGCGCATGGGTGCAATGCACGAAAAACGCGCATTGCCCGTACTATATTATATCCAACTTTGACTACGGAGGTGACGATGCAGCTTTCCCTGTGCATGATCGTAAAAAATGAAGAGGACGTCCTTTCCCGCTGTCTGGACAGCGTGAAGGACGCCGTGGATGAGATCGTCATCGTCGATACGGGGAGCACGGATACAACCCGCGCAATCGCCGCGCGCTACACCGACAAGATCTATGACGAGCTATGGCAGGACGACTTTGCACGGGCGCGCAACGTCTCCTTTGCAAGGGCGGGCGGGGACTATCTCATGTGGCTGGACGCCGACGACGTCATCGCGCCCGAGCAACTCCCCCGCCTTGTTGCACTCAAAAAACAACTGCAGCGCGACCCCGCCGATATGGTCGTGTGCGGGTATGCGGGCGGCGGACTCTCCTTTCGGCGCGAGCGCATCGTCAGGCGGTGCGAAAGAGCGCGCTGGATGGGACGCGTGCATGAGTGTATCTCCCCCTTCGGCAGAGTGATCGGCAGCGACTTCACGGTGACACACCTGAGAAGCGACAAGCCGCGCGGCGCGCGCAACCTGCATATCTACCAGAAGTGGCGCGCGGAGGAGCCGCTCTCGGCGCGCGATCTGTTCTACTACGGGCGCGAGCTGTACTACAACAAGTTATATACCGAGGCGATCGCCGTCCTGGAGGAGATGCTTGCGAGTGAGGGCTGGTACGTCAACCAGATCGAAGCATGCAAAGTGCTTGCGATCTGCTATGCTGCCAAGGGAGAGCGAACCCGGGCGCTCAACACCCTCTTTCGCAGCTTCTCCTTCGGACTGCCGCGCGGGGGCGTCTGCCACACCATCGGCAGGGCATTCCAGGAGGACGGGAAACTTGGCGAGGCCGTCTGGTGGTACGAACGGGCGCTCGCCTGCCCCGACCGCTCCGCGGAGGGCGACTTCGACGTGCCCGACGAACGCACGCTCTATCCGCTGCTGGGGCTCGTCTACTGCAATTCCCTGCTCGGAAAAAAGGACGCTGCACTGGAGTATCACAAGCGCGCCGCCGCGCTCGCCCCGACGCATCCCTCCGTCCTTCACAATCAAACCTATTTTGAGAGCATCGGCATGCTGCCAAGATCTGCCAAGTGAACTTTGCGCGCCCAGGTAAACGGAGCGGCGAAAAAAGAAAAAGGCAGGGATTTCCCCGTTCCAAAGAGGAAAAACTCCTGACTGGCATGATGGCATTTATTTAGATAATAATCGAAATATACTTCCTTCCGACACGAAAATCTGCATTTTTCGCCCCTCCCGCCCACGCCATTTTGCGGCAAAATGCGCGAAATCGCCGTTTTTCGGTGCATTTCAAATGGATTGACCAATCCCCTGCGGCACAGCCGAAAGAAGGGATATTTTGACAACTTTCAAAACACACGCCCCTTCCGCCGAATCAACGGGCATTTCAGGGCACAAAAAAAGGAAGCCGGGTGGCTTCCTTTTTTGCGCTAAATCGATCAGAAATCGACTTCGGTATCGTAGTAGCAGCACTTGAGCAGCTTTTCCATCTCCTCGACGGAGGGCTGACGGGGATTGGAGCCCGTGCAGGCGTCACCGATCGCGTTGACGGCGATGTCGTGCAGGCGGGAGAGGAACACGTCCTCGGGCACAAAGCCCTGCTCGCAGGGATAGCTGTCTGCACCGTAGTTCTTGATGCAGTGAGGGATATTGAGCTCGTCGTTCATCTTCCTCAGGTGCGCGATGAGCAGTGCGACCTTCTCATCGTCATCCTTGCCGCCGAGCCCCATGTAGTCCACGATGACGCCGTAGCGCTTCTTCGCGGTGGGATCCTTTGCATTGAAGGCGATGACCTTGGGCAGGTACATTGCGTTCGCCGCGCCGTGGATGATGTGTGCGCCGTAATCAGCGAACGCCGCGCCCGTCTTGTGCGCCATGGAGTGGACGATGCCGAGCAGCGCGTTGGAGAACGCCTGTCCCGCAAGGCACTGCGCGTTGTGCATCTTGTCGCGCGCTTCCATGTCCCCGTTGTAGGAGGGAATGAGGTTTTCCTGGATCATCTCGATCGCGTGGATGGCAAGAGGGTCTGTGTAGTCGCAGTTCGCCGTGGAGACGTAAGCTTCGATCGCGTGCGTCATTGCGTCCATACCGGTGTGCGCGACCAGCTTCTTGGGCATGGTCTCCGCGAGATCGGGATCGACGATCGCGATATCGGGCGTGATCTCGAAGTCTGCGATCGGGTACTTGATGCCATTCTGATAGTTGGTGATGATGGAGAACGCCGTGACCTCGGTCGCCGTGCCCGACGTGGAGGGGATCGCGACGAAGTGCGCCTTCTTCCTCAGCTTGGGAAGCCCGAACACTTTGCACATATCCTCGAAGGTCGTATCGGGATATTCGTACTTGATCCACATCGCCTTTGCCGCGTCGATGGGCGAACCGCCGCCCATTGCGACGATCCAGTCAGGCTCGAACTTGAGCATCGCCTCAGCACCGCGCATGACCGTCTCGACGGAAGGATCGGACTCGATGCCCTCGAACACTTCCACCTCCATGCCCGCTTCCTTGAGGTAATTCACCGCTCTGTCGAGGAAGCCGAACTTCTTCATCGAGCCGCCGCCGACGCAGATCATCGCCTTCTTGCCCTCGAGCGTCTTGAGGACTTCCAACGAGCCCTTGCCATGATAGAGATCTCTGGGTAACGTAAACCTTGCCATTTGAAACTCCTTTTCCTTTTTCGTGAACAACGTTCACTTGATTTCCAAAAGATATTATAGCACAAATACAGCGTTCGTCAAGACCTAATTTGCATTTTTTCATAGATTTTTTTCAAAGGACACGCGGATTTCATTTTATAATTCCGCGCCCGCCGAACGACGTTCGGCGGGCGCGGCATATGCTTCGGCGAAACCGTAAAATGCGGCGTTTATCCGCGCTTTCTGAGCACATTC